>NZ_JBVHLU010000213.1:0-7213 GCF_055558835.1 Embleya sp. NPDC025285 | reverse complement strand
GGCGGGCACCCCTCGAGGGGTGCCCGCCCTTCGGCGTGCGCGGCGGCGCGGACGGGCTCTAACGCCCGGCGGTGTCCTCGGAGTTGTCGATCTCCTCCGCGTCCTCCACCTCTTCGATCTCCTCGATGTCCTCGATGGAGAAGTCGAATTCCTCGGCCTCGTAGTCCTCGTCGACGAACCCGGGCAGCCAGGTGGCCAGTTCGTCGCGGAACGGCGCGGTCGCGCCGAGCTGACACAGCACGCCGATCGTGCTCAACGTGACCCGGTGGATCAGCAGATAGCTCGGCGGCAGGTTGAGCTGGCGGGCCAGCGCGGACGCCGGATTGCGCGGGTCGCCGATCCGCGCGCCCTGCTCGCGCATCCAGGCCCGGGTGAAGGTGAACTCCTCGGCCTCGGCCGGCTCCAGGAACGGCAGCAGGTAGTCCAGGACTTCGGCGGCGTCGAGCTTGATCGACGGCTTGACGAAGCCCTCGGTGCGCAACACCTGCATGACGCTGTCCGCGTCGCCCTCCAGCGCGAGTCGAAACGCCAGGCCGATCGGCTCGGGCAGCCCCTCGGGCAACCGGTTGACCGTGCCGAAGTCCAGGACGCCCAGGCGCCCGTCGTCCAGCAGCCGGAAGTTGCCGGGGTGCGAGTCGGCGTGCAGCATGCCGGTGCGGGCGGGCCCGGAGAACAGGAACCGGCTGAGCATGTGCCCGGCCCGGTCGCGCTCTTCCTGGCTGCCCTTGTCGATCACCTGGGACAGTGGTTTGCCGTCCATCCACTCGGTGATCAGCACCCGCTCGGTCTGGTGCACCACGTGCGGCACGAAGATGTCCGGGTCGCCGTCGAACTCCACCGCGTGCGCGGTCTGCGCCTCGGCCTCGAGCTGGTAGTCCAGTTCCTCGGCCACCCGGGCCTTGAGCTCGGCGATCAGCGGTTTGACGTCGATGCCCGGGATCAGCGCGCCGGCGAAGCGCGCGACGTGCCCAAGCTGGTTCAGGTCGGAGATCAGCGCGTCGCCGGCCCCGGGGTATTGGATCTTGACCGCGACCGTGCGGCCGTCGTGCCAGACCGCCCGGTGCACCTGGCCGATCGACGCGGCCGCCGCGGGGCTCTCGGAGAACTCCTCGAAGAGCGAACGCCAGTCCGCGCCGAGATTCTCCGCGAGCGCCTTGTGCACGGTACGCGCGGGCATCGGCGGCGCCGCGTCCTGGAGTTTGGTCAGCGCCGAGCGGTAGGGCCCGGCCACCTCCTCGGGCAGCGCGGCCTCGAACACCGACAGGGCCTGCCCGAGCTTCATCGCGCCGCCCTTCAGCTCGCCGAGCACCTTGAAGAGCTGCTGGGCGGTGCGCTGTTGCAGTTCGGCGGCGACGATCTCGGCCGGTCTGCCGCCGATACGCCTGCCCAGGCCCAGTGTCGCCCGGCCGGCCACCCCCAGCGGGAGGGAGGCGAGCTTGGCGGTGCGGGTCACGGCCCTACGCGGAAGATCGCTCACGCGACCCATTGTGTCCGACTCGGCGATGCGGCATGTGTGATGGGGCCCACCTCTTGCGCCGCGTGGGTGGCGCGGCAGTCGCAGCGGGCGTGTGGCGACCAGCTCCGGCGCCGGGTCAGGCCGTCCGGCAGCTCGATCTCCACGGTGCCGTCCACGGTGGTGGGCAGCGCGCCGTCGAGGAAGGTGAGCACCTGAAGGGCCGCCCGGGCCGCGACCTCGGTGGCGAGCACCACGTCGCACGGGGCCTCGCCGGGGCCGGGCGCCGCCGCGAGCTGGGCCAGCAGGCGCGGCCAGCCCGGATCGCGGTCGCTGCGGGCCAGATCCAGGCAGCGCCCACACGCCGACCGGCCCACCAGCACGAACGGCCCGACCACCCCGGTGGTCTCGCGGATGTCCGCGTACAGGTGCGGGACCCGCTGCCGGATCAGGCGGGCGCCCGGTTCCGGATCCGGGCGACCCTCCGGGACGAGCACCGCGACGTCGGGCGTGCCGCGCCCGGCGGGCAGCGCGCAGCGCACTCCCGGGGCGGAGCGACGCAGCGCGGCCCGTACGGTGGTCTCCCGGCGCGGGCGCTCGTCGTCCCAGCCGAACGCCACCGGTCCGGCGTCTCCCGGGCGCACCGGACGGCGGTCGGCGGGCACCACGTGACCCACCCCGGCGGCGGCGAGCAGGCCGGCCACCGCGGCGCCGATCCGACCGGCGCCGTGCACCGCCACCACCGCGCGGGCGCGTCGGTCGAGCGCGGCCAGGCCCGCCTCGCCGCTGCCGTGCAGTAGCGCGAGCGAGGTCAGGTCCGGACCCAGCCGGGCGCGCTCGTGGGGCAGCGCGGGCACCGGGGTGGGCCGCCCGGAGGCGTCCTCCAGCACACCCTCGCGGGCCAGCAGGTCCAGCACCGCCTCGGCGTGCGGGCGAGCGAGGCCGACCCGTTCGGCCAGCTCCCAGGTGCGCTCCAGATCCCGGGTGCCGTCCAACTGCTCGACGAAGCGGGTGGTGGTCGGGTCCAGACCGCCCACCAGCACGGCCCGGCGCGGATCCAGGCCCAGTTGCAGGGTCTGTCGATCGCGCCACAACCGACGCAGGGCGGGCTTGAGGAGCGGGCGCATGAGAGGGCCTCCGAAGGAGCGGTACACCGGGAACGGGGACGGTGACCGGGCGCGCGGGGCGACTCGGCCGGTCCCAGCGTGCCCGCCCGCAAAACGCCGGGTATTTCGTCGTCCACAGCCCGCGTATGAATATGCTATTTGGAAATATTAGGCCGAGAAGAATGGAATGGGAATAATCGAACGAATAGTGCTTATGCCCGCGAGAAGCGGTGTCGAATATCCCCCGGCCGGCCCGAAGCGGCGGCGCCCTGTCGGTGCCGTCGGTTAACGTCCTGGTTATGGTCGCGGATCCCGGGGCCGGACACGACATGCTGTCCGGAGCCCCCTACCAGGGTGCCGTCGAGGTGCGTCGCAGCGCCCGACGGAGACGAACCGTGTCGGCCTACCGGGACGGGGATCGGACCGTGGTCCTGCTTCCCGGCCGGATGACGCAGACCGAGGAGAAACGCTGGGTCGGCGTGATGCTGGAGCGCCTGGCCGCGCAGGAGCGGCGCCGGCGGCCCAGTGACGAGGATCTCTCCGCGCGGGCACTGGAGCTGTCCGCCCGCTATCTGGACGGCCGGGCCCGGCCCGCGAGCGTGCGCTGGGTGGGCAACCAGAACACCCGCTGGGGTTCGTGCACTCCGATCGACGGCACGATCCGGCTCTCCACCCGGCTGCGCGGCATGCCGACGTATGTCGTCGACTATGTATTGCTGCACGAGTTGGCGCATTTGCTGGTGCCCGGCCACGGACCGCGTTTTTGGACGCTGCTCGCCGCATATCCGCGCACCGAACGCGCGCGGGGATATCTGGAGGGTGTCGCCGCCGCGAGCGGACTCGCGATGAGCGACGACAAGGACGATGTGGACGCCGCACCCGGCACCCCGAAGTCGGCGGTGCCGGAACCGGCTCCGCCGGCCCGCGGCCGAGCCGCCGCGGCAGGGGGTCGAGCGGCCCGCAAGGGCACCGCCGCTGCGGACGGTACGCGCGCCGGGACAACGCGCGATCGCACCGCCCGCAAGCCCCGAGGCTGACCCGGATCCGGCGCGCGAGAGTCGTCGCGGTGCCGGATTCGGGCGTATAGCGTGAGGCGCGTACACAGCCGGGAACCGGTCGCGGGCAATCGCTCGTCGCAAGCACGAGACTGCCGCCGGGCGTTTTGCCGTACCCGGACCGGGGCGGATCCGATGTTGTAGCGTGCCGTGCGCGGCGGGGACCCAGGTGGTGGGCGCCCGCACCGCCGGCGGCGGAAAAGCGGGGAAGGGAGCCACACAGTGGTCGAGTTCAGGAAGGGACAGAAGTCGAAGCTGTCCGACCTGACCGCGGGGACCGATCTGTATGTCGGGGTACATCTGGACAGTCCCGGGCTGACGTTCGACATCGCGTGCTTCGGGTTGGACGCCGGTGAGCGATTGTCCGACGATCGGTACTTCATCTTCTTCAACCAGCCCAAGTCGCCCGAGGAATCGATCCAGCTCCTGGGCGCGCAGGCCGGTGACACCGAGTCCTTCCGCGTGACGCTGGACCGGGTCCCGCCGAACGTCAACAAGCTCGCGTTCACCGCGACCATCGACGGCGACGGCGTGATGTCCCAGGTCGCCTCCGGCTACCTGCGGATCGTGGCGGGCGGCCAGGAGGTCGCGCGCTACGCGTTCACCGGGCGCGAGTTCAGCACCGAGCGCGCCGTGATGATCGCGGACATCTACAAGAAGGACGTCTGGCGGTTCTCCGCCGTCGGACAGGGCTTCGACGGCGGGCTGCGCGCACTCCTGGAGAACTTCGGCGGCGAGGTCGCCGAGGACGAGCCGGACGAGGCTCCGACGCCGGCCCCCGTGCCGCCCGGCGGTGCCCCGGGCTTCGCCCCGCCCGGCGGCGGGATTCCGTCGCAGCAGCCCGCGCCCTCGTTCGGGCCGCCCGGGGGCGGTCCGCCGCCGCCCGCTCCCGCGCCGAACTTCGGCCCGCCGCCCGGCGCGCCGCAACCGGTCGGTTCGATGCAGGGCGGTCCGCCCCTCCCGCCGCAGTACAACGAGCCCGGCACGCCGCCGCACGGCGCCCCCGGCGGGTATCCGCCGCCGCCCGGCCCGCCGCAGTACAACCAGCCCCAGGGCACACCGCCGCACGGCGCGCCGGGAGGCTACCCGCCACCGCCCGGTCCGCCCGGCCCCGGCGGCTACCCGAACCAGACCCCGCACCAGGGCCACATGGCGCCGCCCGCGCCGCCCGGCATGGGTCAGCCCGGTGGCTACCCACCGCCGGCCGGCCCCGCCGGCTACCCGCCGCCCGCGGGCCCCGGCGGCTATCCCGGTGTCGGTCAGCCCGGCCAGATGCAGCCCACGCTCCAGATGCCGGTGCCCGGCGGCCCGCCGGCCCCGCCGCAGGGCATGCAGGGTGTCGGCGTGGCCTCGGCCGAGCCGGCCTTCCAGTACGGCGTCGAGCAGTACCGCGAGGTGCCCGCCGGCGGTCGCTGGACCCAGCAGAACGCCAAGATGGTCCGGGTCGACGTCTCCGGCGGCAAGGTGATCGCCCGCCAGGGCGTGATGGTGGCCTACCAGGGCGACGTGAAGTTCAAGTTCCAGGGCCAGACCCTGCGCAGCCGCTTCGACAACCGGCAGACCGGCCAGTCGCTCGAACTGATGCGCTGCGAGGGCAACGGCGAGGTGTTCTTCGCCGAGGACGCCGCGCACCTGCACCTGGTCGAGCTCCAGGGCACCAAGCTGTTCGTCAACGTGGCCAACGTGCTCGCCTTCGACGAGGGCCTGACCATGGAGCCGGCCCGGGTCGAGGGCGTGGGCATCCCCGGCGGCGCGCTGTTCGCGCAGACCTTCAGCGGCCAGGGCACGATCGTGATCAAGACCCAGGGCATCCCGCTGGTGCTCCCGGTGCAGGGCCCGACCTTCGCGGACAGCAACGCGATCGTGGCGTGGACCGACATGGACGTCTCCACCACGACCCAGATGCGGCTGCGCAGGACCGCCTTCCCCGGCCACAGCGGCGAGACGGTCAACCTGCAGTTCCGCTGCCCGCCGGGCGGCAACAACTTCATCGTCGTCCAGCCCTACGAGGTGTGAGGGGAACATGGATCAGCAACTGATCGCCGCGTACGGGCAGACCGCACCCCAGGCTCGGATGAGCGCGCACGGCAACAAGATCTGTCGGGTCAACATCCAGCCCGGCGCGCCGGGCGTGTTGGCCAAGCAGGGCGCGATGATCGCCTACGAGGGTTACATCCGCTTCGAGGGCCACGGCCAGGGCATGCAGCGCCGGATGACCAGCGGCCTCACCGGCGAGCGCATGCAACTGATGAAGTGCACCGGCCAGGGCGACATCTACTTCGCCGACTACGGCGCGGACGTGGCCATCATGCAGCTCAACCCGAACGAGGGGCTGTCGGTGAACGCGAGCAACATCCTCGCGTTCGACGAGAACCTGGAACACCGGATCAAGATGGTGAGCGGGGTCACCGCGAAGTTCAGCGGCAACGGCCTGTTCAACATGGAGCTGTCCGGCCAGGGCTGGGTCGCGATCACCACGCGCGGCACGCCGGTCGTCCTCAACCCGTCCGAACGCGAGACCTACGTCGACCCGGACGCCCTCGTCGCGTGGAGCACCAGCCTCAAGGTGGGCACCAAGCGCTCGATGCGGCTCGGCGGCATCGTGGGGCGCGGTTCCGGCGAGGCGATGCAGGTGTCCTTCAAGGGCAACGGCTTCGTCGTCGTGCAGCCGGCCGAGGACGCCACCGACCGTTTCCACGTGCGCGGCTGACCGCGAGCGAAGGAGGAATACCGTGCAAAGCTCGCTTTTCGGCCATGCGCCCGTGCAGACGCCCGAGCGGTTCAGTCTGCAGAACCCGCACATGCTCAAGGTCCAGCTCGGCAACGGGCTGCCCGACCACTGCCTGGCCCGGGTCGGCTCGATGGTCGCCTACCAGGGCGCGATCGACTTCGACGGCAACATGCGCTCCGGCGCCGAACGCCAGGCCGCCGCGGCCACCGGTGAACAGCTCAACCTGATGCGCGCCCACGGCACCGGCACCATGTGGCTGGCCAACATGGCCCAGTCGATCCACGTGCTCGACCTCGACTTCGAGGGCCTGACCGTGGACGGCGAGTACGTGCTGGCCCTGGACAGCTCGCTGAGCTGGAACGTGGTGGCGATCGAGAGCGCGCAGTCGGTCGCCGGCGCGGGCTCCTACAACCTGGACATCACCGGCAACGGCAAGATCGCGCTGATGACCTCGGGCAAGCCGCTGATCATGCGGGTCACCCAGGGCACCGAGGTGTTCGCGGACGCCGACGCGGTGATCGCGTGGAGCACCCGGTTGTCGATCAGCATGCAGGCGCAGACCAACTCGGCGCGCATCTACCGACGCCGCCGGGGCACCGGCGAGGGCTGGAACATGGCCTTCATGGGCGAGGGCTACGTGGTGGTCCAGCCCAGCGAGATGTTGCCGCCCGTCGACTTCATCTCCTCCGGCGGCTACCTGGCCAACCGCGGCCTGGGCCAGAACGGCGGAGTCCAGGGCAACACCTGGGGCCAGTAGCAATCGGGAACACATACGCCGAGGGGGGGGGGGGGGGGGGGGGGGGGGGGGGGGGGGGGGGGGGGGGGGGGGGGGGGGGGGGGGGGGGGGGGGGGGGGGGGGGGGGGGGGG
>NZ_JBVHLU010000212.1:0-7236 GCF_055558835.1 Embleya sp. NPDC025285 | reverse complement strand
CGCAAAACTGTTCGCAACACGGATTTGAAGAAAACTCTTGAGCAACAGCGAGCATTTTGCGGACTCGCCGTGTCGGCAGTCAACACCTCGACGGAAGAAAGGTCTACACCAATCCTGAGATTCCGAGGAGGGGTCGAGGAAGTTTGCAGAGCAATTCGTTACCCATGCGGGACCCATCCGTGCGCGCATGCTGAGGAACCGACACAGACGGTGTCGGTTCGATCTCACGAATGGTCTATCGGGTTGGTTGGCGAACGGATATGCGAACGCCCGGGACGCGTGGTCGCACGTCCCGGGCGAACGGGTGCTTCGGGGGCGCCGGGCGGGTCCGGCGCGCGGGCTCAGACCCGGATCACCCGCACGCCCGCGTCGACGAAGGCGGCGGTGGCCTCCTCGGGTGCCGAGGTGTCGGTCACCAGGACGCCGATGCGATCCAGCGGGCAGATCCGGGCGAACGCGCGGCGCCCGAGCTTGGACGAGTCCGCGGCCACCACCACCCGACCGGCGCCGGCGGCCATCAACTGGTTGATGCTCGCCTCGCCCTCGTGGTGGGCACTCGCGCCGTGCTCGACGTCGATCGCGTCGACGCCCAGGATCGCCACGTCCAGGGCCACCTCGCGCAGGATGCCGGTGGCCAACGGGCCGATCAGTTCGTAGGACTGGGTGCGGGCCACGCCGCCGGTGACGACGATCTTCACGTGCCGCCGTACGGCCAGCTCGCCCGCGATGTTGAGCGCGTTGGTGACGATCGTGAACGCCTGCGCGTTCGAGTCGCCCTCGGTGTGCAGGTCGGCCCGGGCGACCAGGGCACGGGCCACCTCGGTCATCGTGGTGCCGCCGTTGAGCCCGATCGTCTCGCCCGGCTTGACCAGCGCCGCGGCGGCCTGCGCGATGCGCTGCTTCTCGGACGCGTGCCGGGCGGTCTTGTAGCGCAGCGGCAGGTCGTAGGAGACCGCGTGCGCGACCGCGCCGCCCCGCGTGCGGGTCAGCATCTGCTGCTGCGCGAGCTGATCCAGGTCGCGCCGGATCGTCGCGGGCGAGACATCCAGTTCCGAGGCCACGTCCTCGACCTCGAGCCGACCGTGCTTGGCCAACAGCTCGAGAAGCGCACCCCACCGCTCGTAACGGCTCACCCGTGACCTCCGCCCTGTCCGACAGCCCTGGCCGACTCGCGTCGGATCGTTCCGGACATCCTCGCGGGCGCCCCACACGTGTCGAGCGTCGGGGTTTCCGTGAGCCTGCGCTCACTGAACGATGCTGTTGCATGTTCATGTTTTCAACTGCTATCCAGTGAGCACAAACGCGCATTCACGGATCCACCCGCCCTCGGGCTCACAATCTGCCCCACCTACCAGACGCGAGACGCCGATGCCGCACGTGAACACCCCGCCGTCCGACCTGTCCGGCGCGGACTGCGTCGTCGCACTCGACGTCGGCGGTACCGACATCAAGGGCGGCGTGGTCGACGCGGGCGGCAACCTCGTCTACAGCGAGCGACGGCCCACCGGCCGCACGCACGGCCCGAACGCGGTGGTCGCGGGCATCGTCGACTTCGCCGCGGCGCTGCGCGAGCGGGCGGTGGAACTGGGCGGCGTGCCACGCGCGGCCGGGGTCGTGGTGCCGGGGATCGTGGACGACCCGGCGGGCGTCGCGGTGTGGTCGGCCAGCATCCAGTGGCGCGAGGTGCCGCTGCGCGCGCTGATCGCGGACCGGCTCGGTCTACCGGCTGCTTTGAGCCACGACGTGCGCACCGGCGCGCTGGCCGAGGGCCGGCTCGGGGCGGGTCGCGATTGCGACAACTTCCTGTTCGTGGCGATCGGCACCGGGCTCGCCTCGGTGCTCGTGTTGAACGGCCGCCCCTACCCGGGCGCGCATGGACAGGCGGGCGAGATCGGCCACATCACGGTGCGGCCGGGCGGTGGCAGGTGTACGTGCGGTGCGGTCGGCTGTCTGGAGGCGCACTTCTCCGGGCCCGCCATCGCGCACGCGTTCGCCGAGGCCGCGCCGGGTGACGATCCGCCGCTGAGCGCGGCCCAGGTGGTCGCCCGGGTGGCCGCCGGCGACCGGGTCGCGGCCGCCGTGTGGGGGCAGGGCCTGTCCGCGTTCGCGGACGGCCTGCTCACCGGACTCGCGCTGTACGACCCGAAGTTGCTGGTCATCGGCGGCGGTCTCTCGCTCGCCGGGGAACAGTTGTTCAACCCCCTGCGGACGCTGCTCGCCGAGCGCGCCGTGGTTCAACACGTACCGCCGCTGGTGACCGCGGCGCTCGGAGACGAGGCCGGTTGCCGAGGCGCCGGTCTGATCGCGTGGGACACCTTGGAGGTGCGCGGGTGACGGTGCTCGGCAATGCGCGAGTGGTGCTGCCCTCCGGGGTGGTCGAGGGCGCTTCGGTGGGCGTGGTCGGTGATCGCATCGCCTTCGCGGGCCCGGGCCTGCCGGCCGGTCCGGAGCCGGCGGTCGACGTCGCGGGCGGCTGGATCGTGCCCGGCTTCGTGGACATGCACGTACACGGCGGCGGGGGCGGTTCGTACACCTCCGGCGACCCGGACGAGGCGCTGCGGGTGGCCGAATTCCATCGCTCGCACGGCACCACGACCACGGTCGCGAGTCTGGTCACCGCCTCCCCCGCGGACCTGCTGCGGATCGTGACCGAGTTGGCCCCGCTCGTGCACGACGGCAGGCTGGCCGGGCTGCACCTGGAGGGCCCGTACCTGAGCGCGGCCCGCTGCGGCGCGCACGACCCGACCCAGTTGCGCGCGCCCGACCGGGACGAGGTCACCGCGCTGCTGAAGGCGGGCAGCGGCGCGATCCGGATGCTCACGCTGGCGCCCGAACTGCCCGGCGGCATCGAGTTGGTGCGCCGACTGGCGGACGAGGGGGTGATCGCCGCGGTGGGGCACACCGACGGCACCCACCGCGAGACGCGCGCGGCGCTGGCCGCGGGCGCGAGTGTGGCCACCCACCTGTTCAACGCGATGCGCAGCGTGCACCACCGCGAGCCGGGACCGGTCACCGCGCTGCTCCAGGACAGCGACGCGGTGGTCGAGTTGATCAACGACGGCGTGCACCTGCACTCCAGCGTGGTCAATCTGGCCTACGCGAGCGCCGGGCCGGATCGGGTCGCGTTCATCACCGACGCGATGGGCGCGGCGGGCATGCCGGACGGCGTGTACCCGCTGGGGGTGATGACCGTGGACGTGGTCGACGGGGTGGCCCGGCTGGCCGACGGCGACTCGATCGCGGGCAGCACGCTGACCCTGGACCGGGCGCTGCGCAACGGCGTCGCGGGCGGCCTGCCGATCGCCGACGTGGTCCGCTCGCTGTCCGCCACCCCCGCCCGGGCATTGGGCATCGCCGATCGGGTCGGCACCCTGGAGCCGGGCAAGCGGGCCGACCTGGTGGTGCTCGACGACGCGCTGCGGGTGCGCGCCGTGATGGCCGGCGGCGCGTGGGTGGACGACCGCCGCCCGTGACCGAACCGGCCGGCCGCCCCGAAGTCGGGGCGGCCGGCGCTCGGTTGGACCTGGAGGCGCGCCCGCCGGCACTCAGTTGGGCGGGTAGCGCTTTGCCCAGGAGGTATCGCCCGCCTCGGGCCCGTGCAGCGTGGTGCCCTGGGTCATCTCCATCGCGAAGTCGTCGGCCAACTCCAGGATGGCGCCCCGGCCTTCGAGCTCGGCGACCAGGTCCGCGGGCAGCACGGTGTCGCCGTGCATGGCGCCCAGCAGGTTGCCGCAGATCGACCCGGTCGAGTCGCTGTCGCCGCCGTGGTTGACCGCGAGCAGCAGTCCGGTGCGCATGTCCGGCGCCACCAGCGCGCAGTACAGACCGATCGACAGCGCCTCTTCGGCCGTCCAGCCCTGGCCCAGCGCCTCGACCCGCTCGGCCGAGGGCACGCCGGCGCGGACCGCGGCCAGCGCCGCCTCGATCGCCTGCGCCGTCTCGGCGTGCTCGGGACGGGACTTCACCAACTCCAGCGCCACCCGCACACCCTCCTCCAGCGGCGCGCCCTGCATGACCGCGTGCACGATCACCGCGAACGCGCCCGCCGACAGATAGCCGGTGGGGTGACCGTGCGTCAGCACCGCGCACTCCACCGCGAGTTGGAAGACCAGCTCGGGACGCCAGCCGACCAACAGGCCGAACGGCGCCGAGCGCATCACCGCCCCGCACCCCTTGGAATCGGGGTTCTTCGGCCGCTCCAGCGTGCCCATCACGCTCTCGTCCTCCAGCCCGCGCAGGCACGCGGATCCGGGCGCACGCGAGCTGTACAGCCACTCCTCGCGGACCAACCAGCCCTCGTCCTTGCGCTCGTCCGGCCCCCACTCGCTCTGCGTCGCCTTCCAGCGCAGATACGCTCCGTGCAGATCGGTCGGCGGATGCCAGGCGCCGGTGTCCCGGCGCACGTGCGCGCGGATCAGACCCTCCACCGTGAACAACGTCATCTGCGTGTCGTCGGTGATCGCGCCGTGCCGGTGATACGCCGTCACATACCCGACGACCCCGTCGGGCCCGTGCTGTTCGCGGATTTCCGCAAGACTGAGGAACTCGATGCCGGCGCCGAGCGCGTCACCGATCGCCCCTCCGACCAGGCACCCCCGTACTCGCGCCCGAAAGTCTTGCAGCCGGTCTCTGGACCAGAGTGCGGCCATGTGTGTACTCCCCTCCCCCGACACCCCACGGCAGCGTACCCGCGGCAAGTCACCAAGGGGTCGCACACGCGTCCGACGACCCGGTCGGGGCAGCGTCGGCGAGCGGGCACCGGCCGGCCTCCGTCGCGGTACCCGGCTCCTATCCACCGCGAAGGAATGAGTATCCACCGGGACGGGACGAGTCCCGGTCCGTCTCGGGCGGGAGCGCCGCGCTCGTGGGGGCATGATCGGGTCGGAGGATAGGCTGCCGTCCCGAGGTGCAGGCCCCGACGAGTCCGGCAACCGTGTCCGGCCCGATCGATCCGCGGCGGCCCACTCGCCTCGGTGCTCGAGTCAGCCGATCCGGAAGCCGACCAACGCTCCCGGATCTCATCGAACGGGACCGCTTGGTGGACGTAATGTCGGATCATTCGGCGCACGACGTGGCGCGTTCGCCCGTGTCCGGAAAAGGATCCGCCGGCCCGGCGGTCGGCCGTGCGGATCGCCGATCGTGGTCGATCATCGGCGAACTGTGCTGTGCGGCGGCGGTTGCGGTCGCGACCAGCCTTCCGCTCCAGTACCTGATCACCCACGCCGGGCTGCCCCGGCCGCGGATCATGGTCGGACCGGACAAGTCGCAGACCCTCTCCAAGTCCTTGATCCCGTTGGAGTTCGCCAGTCTCGGTGCCCTCGCGCTGCTCGGCGCGATCGCCTTCCTGATCCTGCGCGGCGGGAAGCGGCCACTGCTGCGCACCGTGCTGACCTGGGTCTTGCTGACCGCGCTGCCGACGATCGTGCTCGCGCTGCCGCTGTACGCGACCAAGTGGTACTACGGCGGACTCGCGGGCGACAACTCGTTCCGCAGCCAGTACCTGACCCGGATGACCGACTCGCCTCGGCTGTCCGACATGAACTACGAGAACACGCCCCCGCTGTACCCCACGGGCTGGTTCTGGCTCGGCGGACGCTTCGCGAACCTGTTCGGCCTGGCGGGCTGGGAGGCCTACAAGCCGTTCACCATCCTGACCGCGGGTGTCACGGTCGCCCTCGCGTTCACGTTGTGGAGTGCGATCGTCTCCCGTCCGATGGCCATCGCGCTGAGCACCGCGACCACGCTGGTGGGATTGTCCGGGATGTCGCCGGCGGTGAACGAGGGCTACGCGTGGGTCGTCACCGCACTGGCCCCGCCGGTCGTGGTCGCCATCGCGCACATGCTGGCCCGAGGCGGCCGGGACGCCCACCGCGACCGCCGGCCGAAGAACCTCGGCGTGCTCCTGGGCATCGGGGTCTTCCTCGGCATCTCCGCGCTGTTCTACACGCTGATCACCGGCTTCCTCACGCTGGTGATCCTCGGATCCGCCGTGGTCGGGCTGGTGCTCGACCGCAGGCGTTCGGCCCGGATCCCGAACCCGCGCGGCGCGCCTGCGTCCGGCTACACGCTCGGTACGGTGCTCGGCCGACTGCTGCCGATCGCGGGCGCGGCGGCGGTGCTCATCCTCCCGGTGTGGCTCCCGTACCTGCTCGAAGCGGTCCGCCAGGGGATGCCCAGGAACGCGGCGCAGCACTACCTCTTTCCCGAGGGGGCGACCTTCGCCACACCGATGTTGGACTTCACGCCGATCGGCGTGCTGTGTCTGATCGGCGTGGTCTGGTTGATCTGGGCGGTCGGAGCCGGCGACATCATCGCGCGCGGGCTCGCGATCGGCGTCGTCGGTTGCTACACGTGGTCGGTCTTCTCCTTCGCCGCGGGTGTCGCGGACACCACCCTGCTGACCTTCCGGGTGACCCCGATCCTGGAGCTCTGTCTGGCCGCCGCGGGGGTGTTCGGGCTCGCTGCCGGGCTGCGGGAGATCCGGGCCAGGGCGACCGAGCCGAGGATCGCGCGCACCGCGCTCGCCGTGGTCACCGTGCTCGCCGTGGCGTCGGGCGTCGTGGTGGCCCAGCAGTTCGCCCGCTCCGACCGGGGTTCGTTGGACCAGGCCCTGGGCGAGCCCTATCCGGACGGTCACGAGCCACGGATCCGGGACGAACCGCCGACCGGCGACACCCTCGCGGCGCTGGAACTGGACCGCATGGTCTTCCGGGCCATCGCCGATGCCACGAAGAACAAGGCGCCGAACAAGACGGTCCTGCTCACGGACAACTACCGACTGCTCGCGATAAAGCCCTACTGGGGCTTCCTGGCCTACATCCCGCAATACTCCAACCCGCTGGGCGAGTTGGACGCGCGCCAGAAGGAGGTCGCCCGTTGGGCCGCCGCCGACTCGGCACAGGATCTGATCAAGCGGATGAAGGCCAGTCCATGGCGTGCCCCGGACGTGATGCTCCTGCGCGCCGAGGCGGACGGGTACCACGCGCGCATGGTCGTCGACGCGTTCCCGATGTCGCCCGAGAACCAGTGGCGCGACGTGGTGTTCCCCAAGAAGCTCATCGACCCCGCGGTGTTCAACCTGAAGAAGGTCGGACCCTTCACCCTGGTGTCGCCGCGCTGAACCCGTACCCGTAGTGCCCGGACACGATCGCGGGGGGGGGGGGGGGGGGGGGGGGGGGGGGGGGGGGGGGGGGGGGGGGGGGGGGGGTGGGGGGGGGGGCGGGGGGGGGGGGGGGT
>NZ_JBVHLU010000211.1:0-7254 GCF_055558835.1 Embleya sp. NPDC025285 | reverse complement strand
AGGCGGGTGCGGCGTATCTGCCGATCGATCCGGGTGCGCCGGTGGATCGGGTTGCGTTCATGGTGGGGGACAGTCGTGCCTCGGTGTTGTTGAGTGCCGAGGATGTGTTGGACGAGTTGCCGGTGCGTGGTGTGGTGTCGGTGGCGTTGGACGATCCGGGTGTTCGGGGTGTGGTGGCGGCTTGTCCGGTGGCTGTGCCGGTGGTCGAGGTGTTGGAGGGTTTGGCGTATGTGATCTATACGTCGGGTTCGACGGGTCGGCCCAAGGGTGTTGCGGTGTCGCATCGTGGGTTGTCGGGTCTGGTGGCGTCGCAGGTGGAGCGGTTTGCTCTGGGTGCGGGGGATCGGGTCCTCCAGTTCGCGTCGATCGGGTTCGATGCGGCGTCGGCCGAGATGTGGGTGGCGTTGTGTGGTGGGGCGACGCTCGTGCTGGCTCCCGCCGACGAACTCCTGCCCGGCCCCGGCCTGGTCGACGTGATCAGGCGCAACGAGGTCACCCACGTGACCCTGCCACCCGCCGTGCTGAGCGTCCTGGACGAGCACGACCTGGACACCGTGCGCACGTTGGTGTCCGCCGGTGAGGCGTTGGGTGCGGATCTGGTGGCGCGGTGGGCTGCGGGTCGGCGGTTGATCAACGCGTACGGGCCGACGGAGACGACGGTGTGCGCGACGATGTCGGCGCCGTTGGCGGCGGGTGGTGAGCCGGTGGTGGGCACGCCGATCGTGAACACCCGGGCGTATGTGCTGGACGGTCGGCTAGCGCCGGTTCCGCCCGGCGTGGTGGGCGAGTTGTATGTGGCGGGTGCGGGTCTGGCCCGGGGCTATCTGGGCCGGTCGGGATTGACGGCCGAGCGGTTCGTGGCCTGCCCGTTCGGAGGCGGTGGCGAGCGCATGTATCGCACCGGCGACCGGGCCCGCTGGACCGCCGACGGCCGACTGGTATTCGTCGGGCGGGTCGACGATCAGGTGAAGCTTCGCGGGTTCCGGATCGAACCGGCGGAGATCCAGGCAGTGTTGGCGGCTCATCCGCAGGTGGGTCAGGCCGCGGTGATCGCGCGCACGGAATCGCAAGGCGAGCTGGTTCTGTCCGCCTATGTGGTGCCCACCGATCCCGGTGATGTCGGCGAGGATCTTCCGCGGTCGTTGCGGGAGTTCGCCGCGCGTCGGCTCCCGGAGTACATGTTGCCGAGCGCGATCGTGGTGCTTGACGCGCTGCCGCTGACGGCCAACGGCAAGCTCGATCGGGCAGCGTTGCCCAGCGCCGATCGGTCGGGCGGGACGGTGGCGGAGGAGGTCGTGTCGACGCCGCGGGAGGAGATCCTGTGCGGGATGTTCGCCCAAGTGCTCGGGCTCGACTCGGTCGGGGTGCATGAGAGCTTCTTCGAACTCGGCGGCCACTCCCTGCTCGCGACGCGGTTGGTTTCGCGCGTGCGGGCCGTGCTGGGTGTGGAGTTGGAGATCCGGGCCCTGTTCGAGACGCCCACGGTCTCGGGGCTGGCCGCTCGGCCGGCGGACGCGCGAGTGGGCGCGGTGCGGGCGCCGCTGCGCGAGCGGCCTCGCCCGGAGCGACTGCCGTTGTCGTTTGCGCAGCGGCGGTTGTGGTTCCTCGGGCGGTTGGACGGCCCCAACCCGGGCTACAACATGCCGGAGGTGTTGCGGCTGTCGGGTGATCTCGACCGTGCCGCGCTGTCGGCAGCCTTGCGGGATGTGGTGGGTCGGCACGAGGTGTTGCGGACCGTCTTCCCGATGGTCGACGGCGAGCCGTACCAGCGTGTCCTGGATCCCGCCGAACTGAACTGGGACCTGGAATACCAGGAGGTCACCGCCGAGGAACTGCCGCACGCGGTGGCGACGGCAACGGACCACGCGTTCGATTTCGCGGACGAGATTCCCATTCGGGCCTGGCTCTTCCGGTGCGACGAAGAGCATGTGCTGGTCCTGGTGGTGCATCACATCGCGGGCGACGGTTGGTCGATGGGTCCGCTGGGTCGGGACATCTCGGCCGCTTACGCGGCCCGTTGCGCGGGACGCGCACCGGAATGGGCGCCGTTGCCGGTGCAGTACGCGGACTACGCGCTCTGGCAGCGGGAGTTGCTGGGCGAGGACGACGATCCGGCCGGTCTGATGTCCGGGCAGGTGGCGTATTGGCGAACAGCCCTCGCGGGGCTTCCCGAGGAACTCGACCTGCCCGTCGACCGCCCGCGCTCGACCACCGCCGGGCACGACGCCCACGTCACCCGGTTGGCGATACCCGCCGAATTGCACGACGAGCTGGTGCGGGTCGCCCGGGCCGAGGGTGTGACCGTGTTCATGGTGTTGCAGGCCGCGTTGGCGGTGCTGCTGTCCCGGCTGGGCGCGGGGACCGACATCCCGATCGGGACGACGGTGGCCGGACGTACCGACGAGGGCCTGGACGACCTGGTCGGGTTCTTCGTGAACACGCTGGTGTTGCGGACCGACCTCACCGGGGATCCGACCTTCCGCGAGGTCCTGGGTCGGGTCCGTGAGGCGGGCCTGGGCGCGTACGAGCACCAGGACGTGCCGTTCGAGCGGTTGGTGGAGGAACTCGCGCCGACCCGGTCGCTGAATCGGCATCCGCTGTTCCAGGTGATGTTGACGCTCCAGAACACCGCACGCGCGGCGCTGGACCTGTCGGGGGTACGGGCGGGCGCGCCGCCCGAGGTCGGTGTGGCACCGCTGTCACCGGCCGCCGCGGCGAAGTTCGACCTCGACGTGACCGCCGAGGAGACCTACGACGAGCAGGGCAGGCCCGCCGGGATCCGAGGGTCGATCGTGGCCTCGGCCGACCTGTTCGACCCGGGTTCGATCGAGACGATGGCCGATCGGTGGATTCGCGTGCTGGGGACGTTGGTCGCGGATCCGAGCCTGCGGCTCGGCGCGGCGGACGTGCTGGACGACGACGAGCGCTCCCGGATCCTGGTCGCGTGGAACGACACGGCGGCTTCGGCGGTCGAGGTTCCGGCGCCGACCGTGATCGACGGATTCCTGACCCGGGTGGTGGAGGCCGCGGACGCGGTGGCGGTGGTGGCCGGGGGTTCGGCGCTGTCGTATGGGGAGTTGGGTGGTCGGGTCGGTCGTCTGGCGCGGTATTTGGTGGGGTTGGGTGTCGGTCCCGAGTCGGTGGTCGCTGTGGTGTTGGGGCGCGGCCACGGGTTGATGACGGCGTTGTTGGGTGTGTCGGCTGCCGGTGGCGCGTATCTGGCCATCGATCCGATGCAGCCGGCCGAGCGGATCGGCTACCTGCTCGATGACGCCGCACCTGTGTTGGTGGTCACGGACAGCCTGCACGCGTCGCGGGTGCCGTCCACGTGGTCCGGGGCCGGGGTCGGGGCCGCGGTGCTGGTTCTCGACGAGCCTGCGGTGGTCGCGGCGTTGGAGAGCCTGCCGTCGTCGCCCGTGGGTGACGCCGATCGTTCGTCTCCGTTGTGGGGTTCGCATCCGGCCTATGTGGTCTACACGTCGGGTTCGACCGGGCAGCCCAAGGGCGTGGTCGTCTCGCAGGCGGGGTTTGCGAACACCGCGGCGGCGGGGCGTGCGCGGTTCGCGATCGGGGCGGGTTCGCGGATGGCGCAGTTCGCGTCGGTGGGGTTCGACAACTTCTGCCTGGAGTGGTCGGTGGCGCTGTCGTCGGGTGCGGCACTGGTGGTGGTGCCCGACGAGCGTCGGCTCGGTGCGGAGTTGGCCGGGTTCTTCGCCGACGAGGCGATCACACACGCGACGTTGCCGCCCGCCGTCTTGGCCGGACTGGCCGTCGAGGCGATGCGGTCGGACCTGGTCCTGGAGGTGGGCGGCGAGGCATGCCCGCCGGAACTGGCGGCTCGTTGGGCGCACGGTCGGGTGTTGTTCAACACGTACGGGCCGACCGAGACGACCGTGGACGCCACGGTGTGGCGCTGCCGGCCCGGGGTGGGCGAGGTTCCGATCGGGAGGCCGATCGCGAATGCGCGGGCGTATGTGCTGGACGAGCGTCTCGCGCTCGTGCCGCCGGGGGTGACGGGTGAGTTGTATGTGGCCGGTGTGGGTCTGGCCCGGGGTTATCTCGGTCGGGCGGCGTTGACCGGTGAGCGGTTCGTGGCGTCGCCGTTCGGCTCGGGTGAGCGGATGTACCGGACGGGCGACCGGGCGCGGTGGACGGCGGCCGGCGAGTTGGTCTTCGCCGGGCGGGCGGACGATCAGGTGAAGATCCGGGGGTTCCGGATCGAACCCGGCGAGATCGAGGCCGCATTGGCCGCACACCCCCGGGTCGCACGGGTTGCCGTGGTCGTGCGTGCCGACACTGCCCAGGGCGTGTCCCGGGACCGGCGCCTGGTTGCCTACGTCGTGCCGCGCGATCGTGAGCTGCCCGAGCAACTGCCCGAGGCGCTACGGAGGTTCGCTTCCGCTCGGTTGCCGGAGTACATGGTTCCGTCTGCGGTCGTCGTGCTGGACGCCATCCCGCTGACCGCGAACGGGAAGTTGGACCGCAAGGCGTTTCCCGCTCCCGAATATCCGACCGGGACGAATGGTCGGGGCCCGTCCTCGCTGCGTGAGGAGGTGCTGTGCGCGGCGTTCGCCGAGGTGCTGGGTCTGCCGTCGGTCGGGGTGGACGACAACTTCTTCGCTCTGGGCGGGCATTCGCTGCTTGCGGTGACGTTGGTCGAGCGGTTGCGGGCGCGAGGGGTCTCGGTGTCGGTGCGGGCCCTGTTCGAGGCGCCGACGGTGGCCGGGCTGGCCGCGTCGGCCGGTGCGGAACCGGTGTCCGTCCCGGCGAACCGGATCCCGGCCGACGCGACGACGTTGACGCCGGACATGTTGCCACTGGTGGATCTGTCCGAGGCCGAGGTCGCCCGCGTCGCCGCGTCGATCGACGGCGGAGCCGCCAACATCGCCGACGTCTACCCGCTCGCACCGCTCCAGCAGGGCATCCTCTTCCACCACCTGATGGCGGGTGACGAAGAGCGCGACGTGTACATATCCCCGTTCGTGCTGGAATTCGACACACGGGAGCGCCTCGACGCATTCCTGCGGGCCCTTCAAGAGGTGATCGACCGGCACGACATCTACCGCACGGCGATCCTGTGGGACGGCGTCCCGGATCCGCTTCAGGTGGTGCAGCGGCATGCTCCGCTGCCGGTGCGGGAGATCGCGCCGGCCGAGGGTGGGGACGACGCCGTCGCGCGACTGCTGGCCGCCGGTGGGCCGACCATGGACGTCGGTCGTGCACCGCTGATCGACGCACATGTCACACCCGCGCCCGAAGCCGGTCGCTGGTACGGCATGTTGCGCGTGCACCACATCGTTCAGGACCACACCGGGATGGAGGTCCTGCTCCAGGAGGTGCGCGCCTTCCTCGCCGGTCGCGGCGGTGAACTGGCGCCGGCACTGCCGTTCCGGGACTTCGTGGTGCAGGCGCGGGAGAGTCTGCGGCACGGTGGTCACGAGGAGTTCTTCGCGGAGCTGTTGGGCGATGTCACCGAGACCACGGCGCCGTTCGGGCTGTTGAATGTGCGCGGTGACGGCAGCGGTGTGCGGCGGGCCGAGTTGCCGGTGGCGGACGACGTGGCCGTGCGGATCCGGAAGGTGGCGCGAGACCTCGGGGTCACGCCCGCGACGCTCCTGCATGTGGCCTGGGCACGCGTGTTGTCGGTGCTCTCCGGACGGGACGACGTCGTGTTCGGAACGGTGTTGTTCGGTCGGATGAACGCGGGTGCCGGTGCCGATCGCGCGTCGGGTCTGTTCATGAACACGCTGCCGGTACGGGTACGTACCGACAGGGTGGGCGCGTCGGCGGCCGTCGCCGCGATGCGGGACCAGCTTGCCGCGCTGATGGAGCACGAACACGCCCCGCTGGTGGTCGCCCAGCAGGCGAGCGGGATCAGCGGAGACATGCCGCTGTTCACCGCCTTCTTCAACTACCGCTACGGCGGCGACCAAGGTGACCGGAGCCCCACAACCGACCAGGACGGCCAAGACCCACAAGGGGTCGGTCCGGGCGACGACGGTCCCGCGGGAATCCGTACGGTGTTCGCGTTGGAGTTGACGAACTTCCCGCTCGCGATCTCGGTCGACGACCTCGGTGCGGACGGCTTCGCGTTGACCGTGGATGCAACCACTCCCGGTGATCCGCACGTGGTCACGCGTCTGCTGCACACGACGATCGAGAACCTCCTCGGCGCCCTCGCGAACGATGCCGACCGCGATGGACCGGACGTCCCCCTGAACTCGGTCGCGGTGCTGGACGACGCCGAGCGGGCCCGCCTGCTGGTGGAGTGGAACGACACGGCGGTGGAGCTGCCGACCGATGCGGTGCCGGCGATGTTCGCGGCTCGAGTGATCGATTCACCGGACGCGATAGCGGTGTTGTGCGACGGGGTCGAGACCTCGTACGCCGCGTTGGACGCGCGTGTGGGCGGCCTGGCGCGATTGTTGCGCGAGCACGGGGTCGGTATCGGCTCGGTGGTGGGTCTGTGTCTGCCGCGTGGTGTCGATGCGGTGGTGGCGATCCTGGCGGTGTGGCGGGTCGGTGCCGCGTATCTGCCGATCGACCCGGCGTACCCGTCGGACCGGATCACGTTCATGCTGGCGGACAGTCGGGCAAGCACCCTGATCAGCACCACCGCACTGCTCGAAGAACGCCTCGCCGCACTGCGCGACGACCTTCCCGCGCATCAACTGTCCACGATCGCGGTCGACGACCCGGCCTCGCGTCCCGAGGACGCGGCCACCGAGCCGTGGGCCTCCGTGCAGCCCGCGGAGTTGGCGTATGTGATCTATACGTCGGGTTCGACGGGTCGGCCGAAGGGTGTGGCGGTCACGCACGGCGGGCTGGCGAACTATGTGGCGTGGGCTGTCGAGGCGTACGGGGTGGGGGCGTCGGGGGGTGCGCCGTTGCACTCGTCGTTGGCGTTCGACCTGACGGTGACGAGTGTGTTGTTGCCGCTCGTGTCCGGGTCGCCGGTGACGGTGAGTGGTGAGGGCGGCGCGGAAGGCCTGGCGGATCTGCTGCGCTCCGGTCCCGGCTTCGACCTGATGAAGGTGGTGCCCGCCCATCTGCCGCTGCTGGGGGAGATCCTCTCTGCCGACGAGGCTGCCGGTTCCGCGCGGTGTGTGGTGGTCGGTGGTGAGGCGTTGTTCGGGGCGGATGTGGCGGGGTGGTTGGCGCGGTCGCCGGGTTCGGTGGTGGTGAACGAGTACGGGCCGACCGAGACGGTGGTGGGTTGTTGTGTCTTCGAGGTTCGTGCGGGTGACGAGGTGT
>NZ_JBVHLU010000210.1:0-7295 GCF_055558835.1 Embleya sp. NPDC025285 | reverse complement strand
CAGGACGGCCTCCAGCAGCCCGTTCACCCGATCCCGGGTCGCGCGGACCACCTCCACGTGCGCCTGGAGCTCGTCCAGCAGCTCGTCCAGGCGCATACGCGGCAGTGCCGGTCGCTCGTCCGACGCCACAACCACTCCTCCAAGCATCGGTTACCCGCGGAAACGCTTTCGGGCCCATGGTGTCAAACCCTGGTGGGCCCGTCTGCCCCTCGCCACATGGACACCATCGTGATTCCGGGAAGCGGCGTCGTCGAGGGGATCGGGTGCTCGGTCCGATCCGCGACCTCGCCGCGGTGTGGGCCCTGGATCCGCCGGGTCTCGAACAGCACACCGCCGGACACGCCCTCGCCGGGACCGAGACCACCTTCGTCGTCCCCGAAACCGACGTGATCGCGGCAGGGGAGGAACTCCTGAAGCACCGCCGCGACGCCCTGTTCGTCGTGGACGCGGACGGCACGGTGATCCGCGTCCCGACCGGCCGCGATCTGTCGACCGTTCTCCCGGGGCTGCACCGCCCGCGCTACGGTGACGGGCACGGGCGTCTTCGACGTCCGACCATGGAGTCACGACTGACCTTCGGAGGAGGGCCGTGCCGACACCGCCCATCCGCGTGTTCCTGCTCGACGACCACGAGGTGGTCCGCAGGGGCCTCGCCGACCTGCTCGGCGGCGAATCCGACATCGAGATCGTGGGCGAGTCGGGCTCCGCCGCCGAGGCCACGCGGCGCATCCCGGCGCTGCGTCCGGACGTCGCGATCCTGGACGGACGCCTGCCCGACGGCAGCGGCATCGACGTGTGCCGCGAGGTGCGTTCCCGCTTTCCCGAGATCAACGCGCTGATCCTGACCTCCTACGACGACGAGGACGCGCTGTTCGCGGCGATCATGGCGGGCGCGGCCGGCTACGTGCTCAAACAGGTCCGCGGACAGGACCTGATCGCGGCCGTGCGTGCGGTGGCCGCCGGCCAATCCTTGCTGGACCCGGCGGTGACCACGCGCGTCCTGGATCGGGTACGCAAGGGACCCACCGCCGAACCCGGCCCCACCGGGCTGAGCGAACGCGAGAAGCAGGTGCTGGAGCACATCGCGCAAGGCCAGACGAATCGCGAGATCGCCGAGAGCCTCGGCCTGGCGGAAAAGACCATCAAGAACTACGTCTCGGCGGTACTGAGCAAGCTCGGCTTGGAGCGCCGCGTCCAGGCCGCCGTCTACGCGACCGAGTTGCACCAGGACGCCGAGCGACACAGGACCTGAGACGACGGGCCCGAGTGCCCCGGCGGACGCGTCGATGTCCTCGGAGCCGACAGCGGGTCCGAGGACGTCCGGGTTCGGCGCGCCGGTCCGTATGGGCGGGCGGACACCTTCAGCGTGCCGCCGCCGATCCCGGGTAGGGCCGCGCTACCCGAGGCGCAGGGCCGTTCGGCCCGGGCGTGCCGGCGTGAAGTGCGCTGTCCTGGGAAGCGTCTCGATGCCCGGATCTCAGGAGGCGGTTGCCGTGTTCCTCTTCGCACACCCCGGAACGACCCCCACGTCCGCGCGCCGTCGCCTCGTCGGTCGCCGCACGAAGGCGTGCACGCTGTACTTGCGCTCGATGGACATCGGACTCCCACCGGGCGCGGCCACCTCGTCGCCGGCGCTGATGTCCCTGGTCCTGGCCGACCTCGAATGGTGCGTACGCGAAGCCGAAACGCACGCCGCACGGCGCCCGTGGTGGCGACCCGTCGCGCGTTGGTACGGGCGTCCGATGGACGCGGCACTCGCCGCCGATCGCGAGCGGCTGCGCGCCCTGGCCGACACGGTGGTGCGCGATGCCTGCTGACGCAGCCTCTTCCACGAGCGCCGTCGCCTGCGGGCGTGTCCTGGTCGTCAACGCCGGCTCGTCCAGCCTGAAGCTGTCGGTCGTCGAGCCGGACGACACCATCGCGTGCACCTCGAACCTGAGCTGCGCCGAAACGATTCCACCCGAGGAGATCGCCGAGTTCGTGCGCGCGGCCGGGACCGTCGACGCCGTCGGACACCGGATCGTGCACGGCGGCGCGGAGTTCACCGGCCCGGCACGACTGGATCCGCGGGTGTACGCGCGGATCGCCGCGCTGCGCCCGCTCGCGCCTCTGCACCAAGGCCGGGCGATCGCCGGCATCGACGCGATCGGTGAGCTGTGTCCGGAACTGCCCGCGGTCGCCTGCTTCGACACCGCCTTCCACCACACGCTCCCCGCCGAGGCGAGCACCTACGCGCTCCCCGAGGCGTGGCGCGCCGAATGGGGCCTGCGCCGCTACGGCTTCCACGGGCTCTCGCACGCGTACGCCGGGGCCCGAGCATGCGAACTGACCGGTCTGGAACCCTCGTCGGCGCGTGTGGTCAGCTGCCATCTCGGCGCCGGGGCGTCGCTGGCCGCGATCCGGGGCGGGATCTGCGTCGACACCACGATGGGCTTCACGCCGACCGAGGGCCTGGTGATGGCCACCCGCGCCGGCGACCTGGACCCGGGCATGCTCGTGTGGCTGCTTCGTAACGGCATCGAACTGGACGAGCTCGAGCGGGTGTTGGAGCACGGGGCGGGCCTGAGCGCGCTGGCCGGGCACGGCGGCGACATGCGCGCGATCCGGACGGACGCCGACGCGGGAGATCCACGCGCCCGGCTCGCGCGCGGGATCTACGCCTATCGGGTGCGCACCAGGATCGCCGCCATGGCCGCCGCGATGGGCGGCCTGGACGTCCTGGTCTTCACCGGCGGTGTGGGCGAGCACGACGACACGCTGCGCGCCGACGTCGCCGCCGAACTGCGCTTCCTGGGGGTGCGTGTGAACCTCGAGGCCAACGCCCGGACACGGGCCGATGCCGAGATCGGCGAGGCGGGCGCGCAGGTACGCACCGTGGTCGTCACCGCCGGCGAGGATGTGTGGATCGCGCGCGAAACCCGCGAGGCGGCGAGCTGAAGCCTGCGGCGCCACGGTGCGCGCCACCCGGAGTGGGCCGGCGCGCGCGCACACGCGAGGGGGCGGGCCGCAGGTCCGAACGAGTCATCCCCGGAGAGGCGTTCGGCCCTGTCCCGATCCCCGGGGGAGCGGACAGTCTGGGACGCGACCCAGGGGAGGGATCGTGCACCGACGGGGACTGAAGATCGTGATCACCGAGTCGCACTCGGGCGGATGCCGGCAGGTGGCGACGGATCTGGCCGAGGCCGGACACACCGTGCTGCGCTGTCACGAGAAACCGGGGGCGGAACCGGAGGAGCCCTGTGTGGCGTGGGCGGCCGGACGCGGTTGTCCCCTGCTCGCCCCGGACATCGACGTCGTCGTGGACGTGCGCGCGAACGCGGGGCCGCGGACCGAGCGCGAGCAGGGGGCGATGTGCGCGCTCGTGGCCGGAGTTCCACTGGTGGTCTGCGGACCCGTCGACACACACGACGCGATGCTCGCGCGCGCGGACGTCGTGTGTCGCCGAACCGACGTCGAGTCGGCCTGTCGCACGGCGTTCTCCCCGGTGGGCCCCACCGCCCACCGCGTGGTGACCCGGGCCGTGTCCCTCGCGCTCGCCGGCGTGACCGCCCCCGCCGACGTGCACGTCGACCTGACGGTGCGCGAGGGCATGGTCCTCGCGGACGTCACGGTCGGGGCGTCCCCGACGGCCACCGCCGTCCGCCGCGTCCGAGGTGCCGTTCGACGGGCCCTGGCCCCCTTCACGCCGACGTGGCCGTACACACCCGTGACGCTGTACCACCGAACGCCGACGGCCGGTCGTGGGTGACCGCGGGGTGCCTTGCCGTGCAACCTCCGCGGCGGCAGGGAGCTTTCGGCCCCGCGAGGGCCCGACGGTCAACCCCCGGGGAGCGGCGACAGCCGGTCGCCGCTTCGTGGCGTGACTGTTTCCGCCGAACGCCCGAACCCGATCACCGGGTTCGCACGTTCGGCGGTGCGCGGGATCAGGCGTTCGGCGTGGGGACGAATACCACCGGGGGTGCTGCCGTGGCGCAGGCAGTACCCGCCGATGGGGCCGGCGGAGCAGCCGGCGGCCGGGTGTCGGGCGGGACCACGTGCCGGGGCCCGCGAAGGACTCGGCGACGCGTCCCGATGCGGGTGGCGCGGACTCCGGTGCGGGCCCCGGCGTGGGTCAGCGGCCGGCAGGCGGGTCGTTCGGCCAGGTCCAGTCGCGGACTTCGGGCATGTCCTCGCCGTGGTCGAGGATCCAGGCGTGGTGCCGGGTGCGTGCGTCGGCCATGGCCTGACGCACCGTCGCGGCGCGCGAACCCAGTCCGGGGACGCGGTCGATCACGTCGATCACGCGTTGGTAGCGGTCCATGTCGTTGAGGACGACCATGTCGAACGGGGTCGTCGTGGTGCCGTATTCCTTATATCCGCGTACGTGCAGTTGGTCGTGGTTGTGGCGGCGGTAGGCGAGGCGATGGATCAGCCACGGGTAGCCGTGGTAGGCGAAGATGACCGGAACGTCCGTGCCGAACAGCGCGTCGTACTCCGTGTCGGGCATGCCGTGCGGGTGTTCGCTCTCGGGGGTCAGCCGCATCAGGTCGACCACGTTGACCACGCGCACCCGCAGCTCGGGCAGGTGTCGGCGGAGCAGGTCGACGGCGGCGAGGGTTTCCAGGGTGGGTACATCTCCGGCGCAGGCCAGGACAACCTGCGGGTCGCCGTCGTCGTTGGAGGCCCATTCCCAGACCCCGGCTCCGCGGGTGCAGTGCAGGACGGCCTCGTCCATGGTGAGCCAGTCGGGGTTGGGCGTCTTGCCGGCGACGATCACGTTGACCAGGCCGCGGCTGCGCAATACGTGGTCGCTCACCGAGAGCAGGGTGTTGGTGTCCGGCGGCAGGTAGACGCGGACGACCTCGGGTCGTTTGTTGATCACGTTGTCGACGAAGCCGGGGTCCTGGTGGGAGAAGCCGTTCTGGTCCTGGCGCCAGACGTGGGAGGTGAGGAGGTAGTTGAGCGAGGCGATGGGTGGGCGCCAGCCGATCTCGCGACAGGCGTGCAGCCATTTGGCGTGCTGGTTGAACATGGACGAGACGATGTGGGTGAAGGCTTCGTAGCAGGAGAAGACGCCGTGCCGCCCGGTCAGGAGATAGCCCTCGAGCATGCCCTGGCAGGTGTGTTCGGAGAGGATCTCCACGACCCGGCCGTCGGGCGCCAGGTGGGTGTCGAGGTCGGTGATCGGTTCCTGCCAGGCCTTGGCGGTCGCGCCGTAGACGGCGCCGAGTCGGTTGGACTCGGTCTCGTCCGGGCCGAACAGCCGGAAGTCGCGTCGGGTCGCCGTGCGGGCGAAGACTTCGCGCAGGTACTCGCCCAGGGCCCGGGTCGGCTCCGACGAGGACGCGCCGGGTTCGACCACCTTGACGGCGAAGGCGTTCGGGTCGGGCAGCGGCAGGTCCCGCAGTACGGTGCCCCCGTTGGCCTCGGGTACGGCGCCCAGGCGGGTGTCGCCGGCGGGCACGTTGGCGAGCACGATCGGGGTGGGCCGGCCGCCCTCGTCGAAGAGTTCGTCGGGCCGGTAGGAGCGCATCCACGTCTCGAGCAGGGCCAGGTGCTCGGGGTTCTCGCGTACTCCTGCCAGTGGAACCTGGTGCGAGCGCCACGTGCCCTCGACGGGCAGGTCGTCCACGGCAACCGGTCCGGTCCAGCCCTTGGGGGTGCGCAGGACGAGCACCGGCCACCTCGGGCGCCCCTGCGCGGTCGCCTTGAGCCGGGTGATGTCGTCGAGCGCCTCCTCCAGCGCGGCGGCGAACGCGGCGTGTACGCGGGCGGGTTCGTCGCCCTCGACGTGGATGGGGCGCCATCCGTAGCCGGTCAGCAGCGCGTCCAGTTCCTCGCGCGGCATCCGGGCGAGGAGCGTCGGGTTGGCGATCTTCCAGCCGTTCAGGTGCAGGATCGGCAACACCGCGCCGTCGGTACGGGGGCTGAGGAACTTGTTGCCGTGCCAGGACGCGGCGAGCGGCCCGGTCTCGGCCTCGCCGTCGCCGATCACACACGCCACGACCAGATCGGGGTTGTCGAAGGCGGCGCCGAAGGCGTGCGAGAGGCTGTAGCCGAGTTCGCCGCCCTCGTGGATGGAGCCCGGTACGCCGGGGGCGATGTGGCTGGGGACGCCGCCCGGATAGGAGAACTGGCGGAAGAGCGCGACCATGCCGTCCGCGTCTTGGGGGACGTTCGGGTAGCGCTCGCTGTAGGTGCCGTCCAGCCACGACGCGGCGAGTGCGGAGGGGCCGCCGTGGCCGGGGCCGGTGACGTGCAGGGCGTGCGTGCCGCGTTCGCGGATGACCCGGTTCAGGTGGGCGTAGATCAGGTTCAGGCCGGGGGAGGTGCCCCAGTGCCCGAGCAGGCGCGGCTTGATGTGTTCGGGGCGCAGGGGTTCGGTCAGAAGCGGGTTCCCACTCAGGTAGATCTGGCCCACCGCGAGGTAGTTCGCCGCCCGCCACCATGCGTCGACCGTGGTCAGGTCCGGACTTTCGGGAATCGCCATCGTCATCGGTCTTCCTCTCGTGCGTCGTCTGAACTCCGCTCGTTCCCACGCTCGCGCCGACCACGCGTGGCGTGAAGGGCCGAACGGCCCTACGGCACAAAGCCGTCAGGGACTGTCGGGGGAGGCGGCCGAACCTGTGCTCCCGCGTTTCGCGCCCAAATTGAGGTCGAGACCTGTCCGGCTTCACCAGGCGGGTCGGGACGCCGGCCGCCCGCGAGGCCGTCGGGTGGGTGGTGCGTCGGCCGGTCGAGCCCGGCCGCTTGCGTGACCTTCGTGACTTCACGAGCTTCACGGTCTACGACATGCCCGCCGGCGTCTGGGTGCCTTGCTTCAAGGCCGGACCGGCACGGAACCCCGCCGGCACGTTCGGCGTCGGGTACGAAAGCACCGGCCACTGCGGTCTCGGCCGCTGGCACGCCTCGTTCACGGCCGCCTACGCATGGGACGGCACAGCCTGGCGCGGCGCCTGGGTGGGTTCCAACAACGAGTGGCTCCCCGCCCCTTCGGCCGCCTCCACCGACAGCCCCTCCGCGAGCAGCACGCCGAAGCCGAAGATCAGCGCAGCCGACGCCCTCAAGCGCGGCGAGGTACGCCTGGGCAGCCCCGATGGCCCCAAGGTCACGGCCGCCGAACTCCACAAGCCGCCCTCCGTACGCGGCGACGCGCCCGTCGAGCCCGTCGAGCCCGTGGCCTCCGACGGCACACACACCGTGTGGACGCTCACCGCACGATAGGGACCACCGAAAGCCGCGCGGCCCCGGCCCTCGCCGGGGGGTTTCGGGGCTTTGGCCAGTACTCCAGGGGGAAAACCGGGGTTACCCGCAAA
>NZ_JBVHLU010000209.1:0-7539 GCF_055558835.1 Embleya sp. NPDC025285 | reverse complement strand
ATGCTGATGACGGCGTGCCAGGACACGGACTCGGACAAGAACACCGGCGCCGCACCGCCCCCCGCCTCCGCACCCGCCGGCCAGGCCGGCAACGCTCCCACCCAACCCGCCGCCTCCACCACCACCGGCGGCGGCCAGAGCGGCGGCCAGAGCGGCGGAACGACCCCCGCCGGAAAGACCTCCGCCGGCCAGGGCACCACCGGCGGGGCCGGCAACGACGGTTCGATCGGCAAGTGCCGCACCGACGACCTGCAGGTCACCGCGATCGACGCCACCATCGGCGGCGACACCAACCACACCGTCGCCGTGACGTTCAAGAACATCGGCCACAACTGCACCATGTCCGGATTCGCCGGCGTCGACCTGCAGACCAGCGCGGGACCGCTGTCCGCGAAGCGCACCGGCGCACCCGCGGACCCGTTCACCCTCAAGAGCGACAAGTCCGTGTCCTTCGGCATCACCTACCCGGCCAACGACAGCGGTGGCTCCGGCGTCCGCATCACCGGCCTCCAGGTGACCCCGCCCGGAGAGACCAAGTCCGTCACCCTGCGCTGGCCCGGCACCGGCTCCCTGCCCGTCACCGACGGCACCGGCTCCCCGGTCGACGTCGGCCCCATCGGCAGCGCCGGCCAAGGCGGCTGACCCACACCCCCAAGACCAATGAAGACCTCGGGTACGGGCCCCACCGCGTGCGTGACGGGGCCTGTACCCGCGTGCCGTTGCGCATCCGTCGGACACCCCGAAATCGGGTGCCCGTACTGCCGAATGTCGGCGGGTGCCGGAACGCCCGCATTACCCGCGCACGCGGCGCGCGCGCGAATGCGGGCGCTGGTCGGAGGTTTCCGTGTCCGCGCCCTCTCGGCGAGCGGCGCCCCGATCGCCAGAATCGACGATACGTAGGCCGCCGCGGCCGGTCAGCCCATCGTCTTGGCGCCGTCCAGTGATTCACGGAGGATGTCCGCGTGTCCGGCGTGCTGCGAAGTCTCGGCGATGACATGGAGGATGACGCGGCGCACGGACCACCGGGCGCCCGGCTCGAACCACGGGGCCTCGGGAAGAGGGTGGGACGCGTCCAGATCGGGCAGCGTGGCCACCAGGTCGTCGGTCGCACGTGCCACGTTTTCGTACGCGTCGAGCAGTCCGCCGAGCGTTTCGCCTTCGGCCATGCGGAACTGGCCTTCCCAGTCGGTCGGTTCGCTCATCATGGCCTCCGCGCCGCCGACCGCGAATCGCATCCAGGACGCCTCGGTGCCGGCCACGTGCTTGATCAGGCCGCCGAGGCAGAGCTCACTCGCGGTGGTACGCGTCGCCGCCTGTTCGTCGGTGAGTCCGTGGACCGTTTGGCGTAGGAACCCTCGATGCCTCGCGAGAGATTCCAGCAGGTCGGCACGCTCACGCGTGGTCGCCATCCGGTCGCCGCTCATGCTGCCTGCCCTTCGATGTCGTCCACCACCTCACCCCGCGCCGCCCGACTATGCCACAACAGGGATGGCTCGGCGTAGATCAACACGGAGCGGACGGTGACGATGCCGGGGGCGTCCTCGTGTCCGTGGACCGGAAGGACACCTCCTGCGCCCCGTGCCGCCCCGCAGGATCATGGAAGGGCGGGAGCGGCGGCGACCGACCCGAACCTGATCGCGGCTCGAGGTCCGCACCGCGAGTGAACGAAACCGCGACCGGCCCCCGAGCCCTGCCGACGCTCCGGACCCCACCCACGCGTACCCCTGCGGAGCCGCCGGCAGGGTCGTGGTCTCCGCCCGCGAGGGGGTCAACGTCGGCGCCTCCTACTTCCCCGACGTGCAACTCGAACGGTTCATCCCGGCCCGGCGCGAGGCACTCACCGCGGAGTTCGGGGCCGGTGCCTTCGCCGCCGACTACTTCACCCAGGCACACGCGGCGGGGCTGGACGTCCCCGACAGCACCGTCGCCTTCCTGGCGGGCCTGGTGGGCGGCGACTACCCGACGGACCTGACGTACGACAGCCTCTTCCGGCACGTCAACGCCTTCCTCCAGGACCAGGACAGCGGCCCGCCCGGAGCACGCTTCAACCCGTTCACCGTGGTCTCGGACGCCGCGTTCGCGCTGATCGGCACGATGAACCTGCGCATGGTCGAGCGCGCCTCCTACGTGGCCCAGAGCAGCCGGCTGTCCATCGGCTACTCGGTCGGGGCCGCCTCCGGAGTGGCCCTGGCCAGGCAGGAGCCCGAGAAGCGGCCCTTGGTGTTCGTCGGCGACGGCTCCTTCCAGGAGACCTGCCAGGAACTGTCCACCCAGGTCCGGCACGGGCTGCGTCCCGTCGTGTTCGTCCTGGACAACGAGGGGTTCTACGGCATCGAGCAGATGCTCGTACACCCCTGCTACTACGCGGAAAACCCGTCCGAAGGCGCCGAGTTCTACAACAACCTGCACGTGTGGCAATACGAGCGACTCGCCGACGTCTTCGGTACCGACAAGCACCCGATGACCGGCGTGAGCGTACGCACCCACACCGACCTCGAAACCCTCCTGACCAGGGTCACCGACCGCAACGACCAGATCAACCGGGGACCGATCCTGGTCCGCGTGCTGCTCGACCGGCGCGACTACCCGAGGGCGATGCAATACAAGATCGACGAGAACTGTAGGTAGACGTAGGTAGACGAAGGCCACGTCGCGAGGAAGCCCGCATCGGGACATCGCACACACACAAGGCCCCGGACCGCCTTCAGCCAGGCGCCCAAACCGCCACGGAAAGCAACAGAGCCCAGGTCAGCACGCTGACCTGGGCTCCGCTTCGGGTGGGCACAGACAGACTCGAACTGTCGACCCCTGCTTTGTAAGAGCAGTGCTCTAACCAACTGAGCTATGCGCCCGGAGGTGAGAGGACAGCCTACCGAATGCGTGGGGGTGGTTCGTGCCGCTCGGGCGTGCGGATGGTCACCGGGCTCGGTCGGCCGGCATGGGGGTTGGTCGGTCGGCCCGCGGGCGTGGGGTCGGGCGGGCGGCCGGCGATCGGGGGCCGGCCGGCCCGTGGTGCGGTCAATTGCCGGCGTCGGGGCTTGGTCGGTCCGTGGTGGCCACGCGGCGGAACCAGGGGAGGCGGGACAAGGGGGTGGCGGCCTCGATGTCGGTGGGGCCGGTGTGGGTGGTGCCGTCGTCGGCCTGCCAGGTGCCCGGGGGAATGGTGATCTTGCGGGAGCGGGTGCCCTTGGTGGTGACGGGGGCGACCAGGATCGAGTCGCCGAGGAGGAACTCGTCGGTGATGGCGGCGTAGCCCAGGCCGGGGAAGACGTAGTCCAGCGGGAGCTGGATCGGCTCGCCGGTGTGGGCGGAGGCGCGGGCCAGGGCCAGGATCTCCGGGCCCAGATCGGTGTGCAGGCGGGCGGCCGCACGGCACAGGTCGAGGTGTTCCGGGTCCAGGACACGCCACGGGGCCGCCGAGAACTGCATCATCGGGAACAGCGCGGCGGTCTGCGCGTACCGGACGAACAATTCCGGGTCGAAGCCCTCGCCGCCCGGACCCGGGACGAAGCGGAATTCGCCGCCGCCGATCATGTCGGGGCAGGTGAACGCGTGGCCCGTGATCGACTGGGCGAGCGCGTTCGGGATCAGGCTGTCCAAGCCGAAGCGGCCCTCCCACAGGTGGTACTTGTCCTGTTGGCGCTGCGCCAGCGGCAACCCGGCCGCGCGCCACGAGTCGCGGAACTCGTTCAGCGGCCACTCCGCGCCGAACCGGTTCCACGCGTGCGTGTACGCCTCCGGGTCGGCCACGCCGAGTGCGCGCCAGAACGGCGCGTCGCCGCCGTCGAACTTGAACCCGTCGATGCCGATCGACTCCTGAAGCTCCGAAAGCTGCTCGCGCAGCCATCCCGTGGCCGCCGGATCGAGCAGGTCCAGGCCCGCGCTGTAGCCGTTCCACCACGCATGCACGCCGAAGTACCCGTCCGGGCGCTCGACCAGCAGGCCCCGGTCGTGCAGCACCCGACACGTCGGCGAGTCCGGGGTCACGTACGGCACCAGCCACAACATCACCCGGAAGCCGAGTTCGTGCAGCCGCGCGACCATGCCCGCCGGGTCCGGGAAGCGACCCGGGTGGAACGTCCAGGTCCCGTAGTCCTCGCTCCACCGGTCGTCGATCATCAGTACGCCGGGCGGGAACCCGTTCCGCAGCAGGTCTTCCGCGTAGCGGAGCACCTTCTCCTGGGTGGGCTCGAAGACGGTCTCGATCCACAGGTTGTACTGCGGCGCGGTGAACAACAACGGGTCCGGCAACCCACCGGACGCCGGATAGTGACGCCGCATCACCTCCAAGTAGGCGTCCCGCAATGTGCCACCGGCAGCCACACCCGCCTCGACGCCCACTTCTGCCCCGGACGAACCGGAAGCCCCGGAAGCGCCGGAAGCCCCGGACGAACCGGAAGCACCGGAAGCACCGGAAGCACCGGAAGCACCGGAAGCACCGGGCAACTCGGCCACCCCAGGCACCTCGACCACCGGCCGCCCGCCCTCGATCCGAAACGCGAACGGCCGAGCGCAGTGCACCCATCGGCCGTGATCGGAGAGCAGCACCGGCATGCCCTGGTTGGCCTTCACGTCCCGCAGGTCGATCCCGTACCCCTCGGCGAACGGCATGTGCCGGCCGTCCGCCACCGCACCGCCCCACCAGTGTTCGCCGGCACGCGGTTCCAACGCGAGCACGCCGCCATCGACCGAACCACTCTTCGTCATGCCGTCCGCTCCCCCACGCTCTCGCTCACACCCGCTCTCCGACCAACCATCGGGCGGCAGACCATCCAGCCGACCCATCGGCGGCGGCAGGCAACTCACCCGCCCCCCCACCGCCGCCGCCGCCCGAACCACACCAAACCGACCCACTCGGGCTTCACTTCATCGTGAAACCCTGCTCCTTACCGAACGACACGATCCGCTCCTGCCAGTTGGACAACGCGCCCGGCAGGTCACCGCCCGGCTTGTAGGCCTGGCCGATGGTGTCCTTGAAAATGCTGTTCGCGTACACCTGGAAGGGGAGGTACTGCCACTCCGGCCGCACCGCACCGGACATCTGCGCGAACACCTCGTTGGGCTTCGAACCCGGGAAGTACGGGAGTTCGGCACCGCGGAACGCCGGGTCGTCCAGCAACAACCGGGTCGCCGGGAACAGGCCCACGTCGGTGTTCAGCGACTTGACCGCCTCGGGGTCCGAGTTCAGCCAGGTGGCGAAGGCGACCGAAGCCGCCTTGTTCTTGGCCTGCTTGGTCACCGCGACCGACGAACCGCCGTTCTCCGCACTGGCCGGGGCGCCATCACCGGTCGGCATCGGCGCGACCGCCCACTGACCCGCGCCCTGCGGGATGTTCTTCTGTAGTACGGCGGGCGCCCACGCGCCGGCCATCCACAGCGCGTACTTGCCGGCGCCCATCGACTTCCACCACTCCTCGTTCCAACTCGGCGTGGCGTCGACCGTCTTCTCGGCCAGCATCCCGCCCCACGTGCTCGCCCACCTCGCCGTGCCCGGGTCGTCCTTGAGCTTGACCGCCGCCGACGACTCACCCGAGACCTGGTACGGCTTTCCGCCCTGCTGCCAGATCATGCTGTTGGCCGTGCCCGCGTCACCCTGGTCGGCGTAGGTGACGAAGTTCTCCGGATTGGCCGCCTTGATCTTCCGGCCCAACTCGGCCACTTCGGCCCAGGTCTTCGGCGGCGTGGCGCCGAGCTTGTCGAGGATGTCCTTGCGGTAGAACATCGCCATCGGTCCGGTGTCCTGTGGAACGCCGTAGATTCCACCGGCCACATTGACCTGCGACCACGCGGACGAGGCGAACTTGTCCCGCGACGAAACCATTCCGTAGTCGGCGAGGTTGACCAGCTGCTTGGTGATCGCGAACTGCGGCAGCGCGAAATACTCGATCTGCGCGACGTCCGGAGCGCCCTCGCCCGCCTTCAGCGATGCCTGCAACTTGGTGTACTGGTCGGCCGATTGGCCTACGTTGACCAGCTTGACGTGCACCTTGGGGTACTTCTTCCGAAAGAGCGCCACGGTCCGATCCACATTGGGGACCCAGCTCCAGAAGGTGATCTCGGCGGGCTGTTCGAGAGCCGCCGCGACCGCCGCCGGATCGGCCTTCCGGCCACCCTCGTCGTCGTCGGACTTCGAATCCGACCCGCATGCGGCGAGCGACAGGGCCAGCGCCGCGACGGTCGCCGCGGCAGTCACCGAGGTCGACCGGCGCGAGCCGAGCCGACCCACGATCGACGTTCTTGCGTTCATATGTGGCCACTCCAAAGGGAATTCGCAAACTCGGGGACGAGCGAAACAAAAACGTGATGAAGAGCGAAATAGAAGAAACGCATGGCAGATCACGAAAATATATGTCATGCCGGAAAATGCCGAAACGCAGCAAGGGCATGCACAGAAGAAGCGAAATGCGCGCCGAGCCCACGGCTCTATTGCTTGACCCCGCCCGCCGACAGGCCGGACTGCCAGAACCGCTGAAGGAAGAGGAAGGCCACGATCAGCGGCACGATCGCGAGCAGACTGCCGGTCAGCAGAATCGGGTAGATCGCCGTACTTCCCGCCACGCTCCCGCCGTTGGCCTGGCCGTTCCACCGGTTGAGGCCGACGGTCAGCGGGAACCAGTTCGGGTCGTTGAGCACGATCAGCGGCAGGAAGTAGTTGTTCCAGGTCGCCACGAGTGCGAACAGCAGCACCGTGACGAAGCCGGGCATGAGCAGTCGCAGTGAGATGGTGAAGAAGATCCGCAGTTCGCCGGCGCCGTCCATGCGGGCGGCCTCCAGCATCGCGTCCGGCACCGCGTCGGCCGCGTACACGCGCATCAGGTACAGGCCGAACGGGCTGGCCAGGGAGGGCAGGATGACCGCCCACGGGGTGTTCACGATGCCCACGTCGCTGAACAGCAGATAGGTCGGCACCGCCAACGCCGTGCCCGGAATCGAGATCGCGCCCAGCACGAGCGCGAACATCAGCCGCCGCACGGTGAATTCGAACTTGGCGAGCGCGTACCCGCCGAGGGTGGCGATCAGCGCGGCGCCGCCCGCGCCGACCACCGAGTACAGCAGGTTGTTGGCGAACCAGCGCAGATAGATGCCGTCGTCGTAGGTGAAGACGTCGTGGACGTTGTCGAACAACGCGAAGTCGTCGGCGAACCAGAGCCCGCGCGAGGACAGCAGGCCCTCGTTGGACTTGGTCGCACCGAACATCAGCCACACCAGCGGCAGCAGCGTATAGGCGAGCATCAACGCCATCGCGACCGTCAGCGCGGTGCTCTTGCGACCACGTCGATCGTGGCGATCACCCGACCTCCCTCGCCCACGTCGCGCACGTCGATCGAGCCGCCCGCGCGGACGGAGGAACCCGGCCCGCGTCACGCCGGTTGCGCCGGCCCCGCTCTTCTCGCCGGCCTCGCCCGCCTCGCCCGTGGCACGCGATCCGTCCGGCAGGGTGGAGGTGCTCACTGCATGCGCTCCCGTCGTGCGGTGGCGAGTTGGACCAGGTACGCGACGAACACGGTGACCACGCCGAGGACCACCGCGATGGCGGCC
>NZ_JBVHLU010000208.1:0-7761 GCF_055558835.1 Embleya sp. NPDC025285 | reverse complement strand
GGCATCTGCCACACCTGCGAACGCCCTCTCCCCACAAGGAAACTCGAACACCGCACACGAATACCAATCCCGACCTAACGAAGTACTACTAGTGCCGTGACCGGAAACGTTTGCCGGGTTGGTGGGTCATGCGGCGGTGTCGAGGGGTTGTCCGCCCCAGCGGATGCCCTTCTCGCTGCGGATGCGTGCGCGTTCCCTGCGCTGGGCGGCGAGGACGTCGGGGTGGCGGGCGTTCGCGTTGCGCCAACGCAGATACGCGTGCAGTCGCCGGGTCTGGACGGTGTGGTTGGGGTGGTTCGAGTTGGCGAGGGTGAATTGCCGCAGCGGCCCGAAGTGCGCCTCGATCGGGTTGGCCCAGGAGGCCTGGGTCGGCGTGAAACACAGTTCGACCCTGTTCCGACGGGCCCATCTGCGGATCCGCCGGTTCTTGTGGGCCGACAGGTTGTCGAGGATCACGTAAATCGGGGCGCCGTCCGGTCGGGCCGCGCGGATCGATCGCAGGGCAGCCCAGGTCGGCGCGATGCCCTTGCGCCGCCGGTTCACGCCCCACAACGTGTCGTCGCCCATGGAGTAACAGCCATGGAAATACGGACGCCGTGGGTCCGTGTGTAGGTGGCCGGGTGGCGGTCGGGGCGGCCCCGCGGGGCCCAACAGCCGCCCGCGGTGGGGCGGATGCCCAACGGGCCGAACTCGTCGAACGCAAAAACCCGGTCGGGGAAATGCCGTGTGACGTGCTCGATCCGGTCGAGCTTGCTCTCGCGCTCGGGATCGGTCGACTCCTTCCACGTCTTCGTCCGCTGGAAGGTGACGCCCCGGCGTTCGAGCAGTTCCCGCAGGGCCTCGCGGCCGATGCGTATGCGCGGGGTCGGCAGACGACGCAGGTGGTCGGCGAGCTTGCGGATCGACCAGCGGGTGAACGGGAGGCCGAGTCTCGTCGGGCGGGTGGTGGCCGTCGCCACGACGAAGTCCTCCTGTTCAGGAGTCAACAGGCGGGGACGGCCTCCCGCCCACCGAGGGTCCAGAGATTTCATCCCGATCCCGTTGAACCGGTGAATCACCTCCCGCACGGTGTCCTCGTCCGCCTGCACCAGGCGGGCGATCACCGGCACGGTGTTCCCGCCGGCCGACGCGAGGACGATCATCGCCCGACGAAACCGCACGGCGCTGGTCGTTCCCCGACGCACGATCGCCTGCAGTCGACGGCCCTCGTCGTCACTCAACCGCCGCACCACGACTCTCTCGGCCACCCGCACCCTCCCGCTCGAACGATCCCGAGGACCATCCAACCGAGACTCCCACCGACAACACCGGCGACACACCAACACCGCGAACCAATCCGGTCACGGCACTAGTAAGCTCCTCGCCAGGTTGGGCGGTGACGCCACCGAAGGTCGATCGACGAGTCAGCTAACCGTGGAATCGCGGCCCACTCAGGCCGAAGCAAGTGGATTGCCAGGCCTGCCGAGTCAGGGACCGGTGATCTCGGCGAGGCGCCGTTGCGCCGCCGGGTCGAGGTGGATCTCGGTCGTGTCGCAGTCGCCGGCCCCTCGCGTGCCCATGCCGGCGATGCCGACGCCGTTCAGGAGGTCGGGCGCGCTCTGTCGATATGTCGCCGCGACGCGGCCGACCCGGGAGACGGCGGACTCGTAGGGCAGGGGAGCCACACGGAACGCGCCCGGTCGTGTTCCGGCCCGGTCCCGCGGCGCGGGTTCGGCGGCCGGGTCCCGAGGGTCGGTGTCGTCGTGGCGGGCGAGTCCTCCCGCTCTCGATCCCGGGATCGGGCCGGTCCCGGTCGCCATCACGCGCCGCGTCCCATCTGTCGGGGCGGTGGCCTGCACACTCCCGCAGCAGGGCATCGGTACCGGCCTCGGGCTGTGCGGACGCGCGGGACCGGGTCGGTGTTCACGTGCCGTGTCGGTGTGCGCGGCCGCCGGTGCGGGCGCGTCCGGTGACACGGGGGCGGTAGTGGTCCTCGGCGGTGTGGTCCAGGACGATCGCCTCGAGGCCGCCTCTGGTGATGCGTTCGGTGCCGTCGTCGATGGCGGTGATGGCGGCTTGGCGTATCAGGCGGGTGAGGCTGCCGATCCGGCCGGCGGTGCGTTGGTGGAGATAGGGCGCGAGGCGGCGGTGGTGTCCCCGCGCGGTGTGCGTTTCGGGTCGAGGGCGGCTTCCACGCCGGCGATCAACTCTTTGAACGGTTCACGTGTGCCGAGCCGCGCGGGGAATGCCCCGCACTCGACCAACGAGGCCCGACCGGCGAGTTGCGCTCCGCGTACACCCCCGAACAACGCGGTTGTCACCACGTCGATGCCCGCGTATACGAACGTCGCCCCGATGCGTTCGGTGAGGTCTCTTCGACAGGCCCGCGGTTTCGGCGCCGGTGGTGGTTCGGGGGTTGAGGCGGTGGATCTCATCGATGGGGACGAGGTGGACGCCGGCCCGGTGGTAGATGTGGCACACGGCCTCGGTGATCTGGGCCTGCGTCATCCGTGCGCCGGCGGGGACGCCGAGGTAGCGGGCGAACTCGGCGGCGAGGGCCTTCGCGGTCGCGCCCGGCGGCACGAGGACGTACGCGACCGGCACGCGTGGGTGGGCCTGCCCCGGCGGCGCCGGAACACGGCGGGCGTGGGCGAGGTGGCAGGCGCGCCCGACGTGGAGCAGCGCGGTGGTCTTGCCGGCGGCGGCGGGCCCGGTGACGATCAGGGACGGTCGGGCGGTGGTCCGTTGGTGACGGCCCAGGATCATCAGCGTGCGCTGGGCCAGGGCCCGGTCGAGCCTGTCGACGACGTGGGTGCACGGCTCCCCGCCGGACGCGGTCACCGAGATGCGGGGATCACCCAGGCTCGGCGCGCCGAAGTGCACGGCGGGCGGTACACCCAAGTCCGCCTGGTCGGCGTCGTCGGGGTCGAAGTCCTGATCGAACGAGGTGCTTTCGCGGGTGACGGTGGCATGCGTGGGTCCGGCGAACAGCCACCGTGTGCCGCCCTCCATCAGGTTGGGCTCGACCTCCACCGGCCAGCCGGCCGTCCCGAACGCCGCGACCAAGCCGTCGACCACGCCGGTGGTCAGGATCGGCGTGGGCGAACCGTCCCGGTTCATTCGGCGAGCGGCGCGTACGTAGGATTCCCCGTTCGTGGCGGCGGCGGCGCGTGCGGCCTGCTTGCGCTTGCGGTCCCGCGTCATGAGTTCGTCCTGGTTCCCGGTGCGACCCCACGTGCCCCACCGTGTGACGTCACAGGAACGGGCCTTCGACACCGCGCGATTCCGAGAACCTTGTCCTTCGATGCCGCGCGACGTGGGCGCACGGGCTCGGAGTCCGACAGGCACGACTGCCGCTCGCAACCCTAGCGGCACGCGGGTCCTCCCAGCACGAATTCGACGCGGGTGTACGTGAGGTGACGGTGTGCCCCTTCGGGCCACCCGGGGAAGGCTGCTGATGTGACCACCAGCGGTAGTTGGCCAGCTCTCTTCGCCAAGCCCCAGGACACGGACTTGCTGTTCAGCGGTACCTGGCCAATGTGGTCAGAGATAGATGGCCAGTCGGGTCTTGTTCGACGGGACAGGGATGTCAGCAGGGATGCCTTGGCCGTTGGCGTGATCTCTCACAAATGGTCGGATGAGACACAGCCGGACCGACCGCGAATCGCGCCCGAATCGCCCCGACTCTCCGTTGCACAATTTCTCGCACAACCGGCGGATTGCGCGAGAGGGTTCTGCGACGCTGAACCATATGGAGTGGACCCCGGATCTGTCAGCTTCCGAAGTCGGTTGCACTGATGACCGAAGTCGCGTGCACGGGCATGGGCTCCGAGAGGATCGCGGGTTCGCGTCGAAGTCCTCGAGCGATGGCTCGCCGGCCGGTGACGGTGGCGAGGCTGTGGCATCGGGGGCGGAGGTGTGATGGGTGGCGTCGCCGTGGGTCCGGCCACGGGGGTCGCACCCGCCAGGCAGGATCCGGGCCGACCACAGCCGATCCGTCGGCTGGATCCTCCGCAACCCCGCGAAGTCGCCCACCCGCAGCCGGAGTTCCTGCTACCCTCCTCCGCGCCGGGTCGATGTCTGAGGGCGTCGGACCGGTCGCTTTGCGTGGTCGCCGTCGCCTGACGGGCAGGCTTCCGCGAGGCCGTGGCGCCACAGCCGCAGGCCGGATGCGACGCCGTCGAGACATCGACGGCCGGACGGGGGACGACCGGATGGCTTCCACGGACAGCACGTACTGCAGCACCGCGCACCAAGGACGCGCGCAAGCCCCGGGGGCGTCGGACGATCACCGGTCGAAACCACGACGACGGCCGATATCCGTGCTCCCATTTCGGGGGGTGGCGCCGCGGATGTGCGGCGCGGTGATGGCCGCGGTCCTGCTGCTGGCGGGCTGCTCCGACGACGACAAGCCCGGCAGGCCGCCGAACGTCGCCGCACTCGACCCCTGCAAGCTGCTCACCGACAAGGAACAGGCCGACCTGCACCTGAAGGTGAACGAGCACGCCGAGGACGGCCCCCAGCGCTCGTGCACGTTCGGTTCGGCGGGCTTCCGCGACGCGCCCGGTGACAACGATGGGAAGGACTCCATCGGCTACCTGAAGCTCACCATCCGCGACAGCACGACCCCGAACCGCGCCGCCGACGCCAAACGCCTGGCCGAGACCTACACCCGGGACTACAAGGCGACCCTGGCCACGAGGACGGTCGAGGGCAGGCAGGTCCACCGGGTCACCCGCCAGGCCACCACCCTCCCAGGGCTTCAGACCACCTCGTGCTACCTGCTGTTCCAGGTCAACGCCACCTCGTCGGTGGAGGCCACCACGACGGGCGTGGCACAGTGCGCACTGCCCGACCTGGTGCCGCTGCTCACGGCCAAGTTGCCCACCCCCGACCAGGCGCCCGCACACCCCGACCACGACCGGCCGATCGACCTGGACGCGCTCGACCCGTGCACGCTGCCCACCGACCGACGGACGGCGCTGCGCCTGGACGCCGGAGCCGGCGTGTCGTCCAAGGACGGGAGTATCCGGGCCTGCCACTACCACGTGCCCGGGGCGGGTGCCGGCGAGCTCATTGCCGTGTCCGTGACGTTCCTCCCTCGGGGCCTGGACGACGCACCCGGGCAGGTGCGCACCGTGAACGGGCGCGCCGCGCACGAGAAACGCAACGACAGCGGAACGGACGGCGAATGCGCCTACCGTCTCGAGGTGACCAAGGCGACCTCCGTCGAGATCACCGCCCGGATGAACGCCGGGGACACGGAATCCGCCTGCCGTACCGCCGCCGGACTCTCCGCCGACATCGAGCCGCACCTGCCCCTGATCGCCACGTGAACGGGCTTCGCCAGCAGTCCCCTGATCGCCACGTGAACGGGCTTCGCCAGCAGTCCCCGGAATCAAGACCGAGTATTCGACGGTCCGATCGGGGGACCCCCGGCGCCACGGCCGCGACGTCCGCGTCCGCAAGGCCCCACCACGGCCCACACAGCCCCGGGCGCGGCCGGCACCCCACACGCGGTCACCGTCCCGTCCGCCATCCCGGAACCCGCCACCGCGCACACGACCACGGCCAAAACGACAGCATTGCACGCGACTTCGGACCGTCCGGGGATTCACAGTCCCCTGCACTCGGCGACGAAGACCCAGCTCACTCGTGCAGGCAGCTTCGGACATTAACACCCGGATCGGGCCGCCGACGCGGTCGAACGCCACGACTGCCCCAAGTGCGCCGCGCCAGCCGGGAGTCCGTGCCGCACCCGAGCCGGGAGGACCGCCGTCAAGTACCACACGCCGCAGTTCGTCCTGGTGCCCGCGCTGCGCGAACTCCTCGACGTGCCCACCCCCGCCGACCGCCGGCCCGGCAAGGCATGGATCGAGCGGCCCGCACCGGCCACGGCTGCGGCGGGCGGGCCCGGGCCGATCCGGATCGGCTACGCCCGCACGTCCCTGCGCCGGCAGGAACTCGCGAGCCAGATCGAGGCCCTGGAAACGGCCGGCTGCTCGAAAATCTTCCGCGAACAGATCAGCACTCGGATCAAGGTGAGGCCCGAACTGGAGAAGGCACTGCGGCTCGCCCACCGGTTCAAGGAGGTCGCACCCGACCAGGACGTGCTGCTCACGGTGCAGGAGTTGAAGAGGCTCGCGCGCAACGCTGCGGAGCTGATGCGACTGTCGGCCGACCTCCAGTCCGGCGACATCTCGCTCGAACTCCTCACCGGCCCGCTCACCCCAAGGCCAGGGTCCGGTTCCTCCTCGGCAAGTCCGGGGGCCGCACCATTGCCGTTGCCGAACTCCTCGGAGTCAGCCAACGCTCCGTCGGGCGCTACCTCAAAGGCGACCGCAAACACCTGCCGGCGGAGGTGGAGGCCCGCCTGGACGCAGAGGTCAGTCGCCTCTGGCAGCCCAGGGTGCGACGCCGAGCCGAGCTACAGGCCGCGGACATCGGCGGGGTTGTGGTGGAGTCCCGAGCAAAATTCGGATTCGCTTCGGCGGCAGGATCCACCGACGATCCCCGGATGCGCCGGATCACCCAACCGCTTTCCTCCGCCCGTGCCCGAGAGCTGTTCGAGGCCCGGCGCGCTGGAGCCTCCGAACGCGAACTTGAGCGCATCGTCGCCGCCGGCTTGCAGGAGGCGTATTTCCAGGACGGTGGAACCCGCGCTGATGACCTGTCGGCCGTCGAACTCACAGATGTGGACTATGTTCTCTTCGCCCTGCGCCGCGAGTGACACCGATCATCCATTGACTGCTCGGTTTCACACCCCGCCGCTACCAGCGACGCATGCGAGCGCGGAGACGGGCCTTGGACACTGGCCCGAAGTCCGCCGATCGATACCGCCTTCACGTGGCTGTCCTTACTTCCCTGATGCGACCTCGTGTCGCACACGGAGTGCTTGAGTTGGCGGCTTGAGGCGTGCCCGAGGCCATCGGCTTCGAGAGCGGTGCTGGTGTCGGCAAGCAGGCAGACCCCAGCCTCCTCGGTATGACCGACCAGTTCGACGTCCAACTCGACAGGGCCCTGGACAGTCTGCGCGACATGCTGCCTGAGAGTGAGTTGCTCCGTCTGGAGTCAAAACTCCGCCAGATCCACGCTGAGAGGCCCGACTTGGAGGGGGCGGAGGTTGTGAACATGGCCTTCGACGTCTTCGAGGGGGAGAAAATCGACGCCCACCTTGACGTGGAGGAGGCAGGTGCGCGGGTCGATGAAGCGGCTGCCGCTGAAGCTCGCCTCGCGTCCATGCAAAGGATTACAGAACGCTCGGCCGAGCTGGACGCTGTCGAAGCCCGGTACCCCGGGAGCGCCACCATGACCGAGGCGCTCGCCGACGCCGGGATTTCGTGGGCCTACCTCGGTCTGAGCGAAGAGGACGGTGTCCTCGCCGAGGAGATCCGCCGAGGGTTTGGGAAGTAGGAACCCTACTGCTTGTACTTCGGCTCGCCAGGTGTCCCGGCGCTTGGGCGCTCAGTTCGCCGACTTGCACGCTCCTTCACCATCTGAAGCGCTCAGCGACAGATCATCTGTGCTGAGCACCCGAGTTGGCCGGTGAGCTCGTCGAACCGGCCAGTTCACCGTCGACGTTCTTCCCGGTCGGCGAGCCGCGATGCTCCACGGGCTTCCACTGGTGCGCCCGGACCTGTCGGCGACGACCGGTACGGTCGCGCTTGGCCGTCGGAGTGGGCTTGATTCGGTTTGACGGACACCCTGTCTGAGGGGTTTGCCCCTCTTGGGAGGATGTCCATCATGGAGCGCATGGGGAAGAAGAAGCCTCGGCCTCGCCGC
>NZ_JBVHLU010000207.1:0-7929 GCF_055558835.1 Embleya sp. NPDC025285 | reverse complement strand
CCCCCCCCCCCCCCCCCCCCCCCCCCCCCCCCCCCCCCCCCCCCCCCCCCCCCCCCCCCCCCCCCCCCCCCCCCCCCCCCCCGAGGTCGTAACGTATGTTGAGTGCGACCCATCACCGATCTCGAACGCAAAGTGGCGCCCTTCGAGGTCGTCAGTCCCTACCAGCCGTCCGGCGATCAGCCGCAGGCGATCGATCTGCTCGAACAGCGGATCGGCGCGGGCGACAAGAACGTGGTGTTGCTCGGCGCGACCGGCACCGGCAAGTCGGCGACGACCGCGTGGATGATCGAGCGGCTCCAGCGGCCGACGCTCGTCATGGCGCCCAACAAGACCCTCGCGGCGCAGCTCGCCAACGAATTCCGTGAGCTGCTGCCGAACAACGCCGTCGAGTACTTCGTCTCGTACTACGACTACTACCAGCCCGAGGCGTACGTCCCCACCACGGACACCTACATCGAGAAGGACTCCTCGATCAACGAGGAGGTCGAGCGGCTGCGGCACTCGACCACCAACTCGCTGCTGACCCGTCGTGACGTGGTCGTGGTCGCCTCCGTGTCCTGCATCTACGGCCTCGGCACCCCGCAGGAATACGTCGACCGGATGGTCCGCCTGCGCGTCGGCGAGGAGATCGAGCGCGACGCGCTGCTGCGCCGCTTCGTCGGCAACCAGTACACCCGCAACGACGTCGCGTTCACGCGCGGCACCTTCCGGGTGCGCGGCGACACGATCGAGATCTTCCCGGTCTACGAAGAGCTGGCCGTGCGGATCGAGATGTTCGGTGACGAGATCGAGTCGCTGATGACGCTGCACCCGCTCACCGGCGAGGTGGTGAGCGAGGATCAGGAGCTCTACGTGTTCCCCGCCACGCACTACGTGGCCGGTCCGGAGCGGATGGAGCGCGCGGTCGCCGGGATCGAGCGGGAGCTGGAGGAGACGCTCGCCCGGATGGACAAGCAGGGCAAGGTGCTGGAAGCCCAGCGCCTGCGCATGCGCACCACGTACGACATCGAGATGCTCCGCCAGATCGGCACCTGCTCCGGCATCGAGAACTACTCGCGGCACATGGACGGCCGCGAGGCGGGCACCGCGCCGAACACGCTGCTGGACTATTTCCCCGAGGACTTCCTGCTGGTGCTGGACGAGTCGCACGTGACCGTGCCGCAGATCGGCGCGATGTACGAGGGCGACGCGTCGCGCAAGCGCACCCTGGTCGAGCACGGCTTCCGGTTGCCGTCCGCGATGGACAACCGCCCGCTCAAGTGGGAGGAGTTCCTGGAGCGGGTCGGCCAGACGGTGTACCTGTCCGCGACGCCCGGCAAGTACGAGCTGGCCAAGGCGGACGCGGTGGTCGAGCAGATCATCCGCCCGACCGGCCTGATCGACCCCGAGGTCGTGGTCAAGCCGACCGAGGGGCAGATCGACGACCTGCTGCACGAGATCCGCACCCGGGCCGAGAAGGACGAGCGGGTGCTGGTCACCACGCTCACCAAGAAGATGTCCGAGGACCTCACGGACTACTTCCTGGAGCAGGGTGTGCGGGTGCGATACCTGCACAGCGACATCGACACGCTGCGCCGGGTCGAGTTGCTGCGCGAGCTGCGGCTGGGCGAGTACGACGTGCTGGTCGGCATCAACCTGCTCCGCGAGGGCCTGGACCTGCCCGAGGTCTCGCTCGTGTCCATCCTGGACGCGGACAAGGAGGGCTTCCTGCGCTCGGGGACCTCGCTGATCCAGACCATCGGCCGCGCGGCGCGCAACGTCTCCGGCCAGGTGCACATGTACGCGGACAAGATCACGCCGTCGATGGCCAAGGCGATCGACGAGACCAACCGGCGGCGCGAGAAGCAGATCGCGTACAACACCGAGCGTGGTATCGATCCGCAGCCGCTGCGCAAGAAGATCGTGGACATCCTGGACTCGATCTCGCGCGAGGACGCGGACACCGCCGATCTGCTGGCCGGCAACAAGGGCCGGACGAAGGCGCCGGTGCCGTCGCTGGGCAGGAAGGCGGGTTCGGACAATATGCCTGCGGCCGATCTCACGGACATGATCCGGGTGATGACCGAGCAGATGCACGCCGCCGCTTCGGAACTGCAATTCGAACTGGCCGCGCGGTTGCGCGACGAGGTCGGGGAGCTGAAGAAGGAGCTGCGCGGGATGAAGGCGGCGGGCATCGCGTAGCAGGATGTCCGGGACGGATTGCCGGATATGAGGGAACGGCCTGTGATGCCTGTACGTCTTGACCGGTAGGTTCGTGATCCGGAACGCGACCGAGGGGGCTCGCCGGGACACCGGCGACCTCCGAGGACTACTCTGCGGCCAGTGTGGGCCCGCCCCGTCGGGGCGGGGCCCGCGAGCCGCGTGACCAAATTCTGTGAGGGGAGACGTCGCCAGTGGCCGTCAACATGTCCAAGGGCCAGAGGATTTCACTCGACAAGCCGGGTGGTGGCGAGCTGACCATGGTCCGGATGGGCCTGGGATGGGACGCCATCAAGCGCCGCGGCCTGTTCGGCAGCCGGGAGAAGGAGGTCGACCTGGACGCGTCGTGCGTCCTGTTCGCCGAGAACCAGCCGGTCGACGTCTGCTACTTCGGCCAGCTCACCAGCAAGGACGGGTCCGTTCGCCACACCGGCGACAACCTGACCGGGCACGGTGACGGCGACGACGAGTCGATTCTCGTGGACCTGTCCCGGGTGCCGGTGCACGTGGACCAGATCATCTTCACGGTCAGCTCGTTCCAGGGGCAGACCTTCCAGGAGATCGAGAACGCGTTCTGCCGGATCGTGGACGAGAGCACGAACACCGAGCTGGCGCGCTACACGCTCTCCGGCGGTGGCAACTACACCGGCCAGATCATGGCCAAGCTGTACCGGCACGGCACCGCCTGGAAGATGGCCGCGATCGGCGAGCCCGCACACGGGCAGACGCTGCGCGACCTGCTCCCGGCTCTGATGGCGCACCTGTAGGACGTACAACCAAACATGGTGAGCGGGCCGGGACGGGCGGAACACGCCTCCCGGCCCGCTCGCGCGGGGTCCGTCCCGGCGGGGCGGGGAGGGGACGAACGCACGTGAGCACCGAACTGGTACGGGGTCAGAACCTGGCGCTGCCCGACACCCGGGTGGAGGTCGAGATCGCGGCGCAATGCCCGGTCGAGCTGGTGGTGACCCTGGTAGGGGCCGACGATCGGGTCCGCGACGACGACGATGTGATCCAGCGCGGCGGTGTCGACGCCGCCGGGGTGGGCATCCGTCAGGCCGGTGCGACCTTCGAGCTGGACAAGCTGCCCGCCGGGATCGAGCGGGCACTGGTCGGCGTCACGATCGAGGGCGGCGGCGTGGACCGGTTCGGTGTGGTCGCGGCGCCGGTGGTCACCGTGCGCGCGGCCGGCGAGGATCTGGCCACGTTCCGGATCACCGACCTGGGCAGCGAGCGTGCGCTGCAAACGGTCGAGCTGTACCGCCGTCAGGGCGCGTGGAAGGTGCGGGCCGTCGGGCAGGGCTACGAGGCCGGCCTGGAGGCGCTGCTCAAGGACGTCGGGGTGGCGAACCGGGCCCGCGTGGTGGACCGGGCGCGCACCGCGCTGGGCGGTACCACCGCCGCGCCGTTCAGCGCCGCGAACGCGCCCACCGAGCCGCGCGAGCCGGGCACCGTGCCCCGGGTGGACCCGAACGGCGGCATGGCGTGGGCCGCGGCTCCGCCGGACGTCGAGCGCGAGGCCGCGCAGCGGGCCGCGCGGCGCGAGGTGGAGAAGCTGTACGAGCAGGTCTGGGGCGTGTTCGAGGACGCGGCCCGATCGGCCGCCGCCTACCGGTCGGCGATCGAGTACGCCGACGGTCGGCTGGACAAGGAGCTGGAAGGCGTCCTGAACGACCCGGCCGCGCGCTTCTCGCCGGCGGGGCTCGCCGCGCAGGACACCGCGCGTGATCGGCACCGGGCGCTGGCCGAGCAGGCCAAGGCCGTGCTGGACCGGGACACCGCGCAATTGGTCGGCGAGATCGAGCAGTTGGAGCCGAACCTGCCGCCGGTGATGGCGCGTTGGGACAGCACGTCGTGGGCCGGGTGGCAGGCTCCCGAGGACGGGGCGCCGGCGATTCGGCTCGGCGACCTGCATCTGCCGGAGCGGCCGGAGCTGCGGGTGCCGATGGTGTTGCGGCTGCCGATGGATCGCGGACTGTGGATCGACACCGCCGCGTCGGGCCTGGAGGGCGAGCGGGGCAACGGCTCGGAGCGGGCCGACGAGCTCGCGGTGTCGCTGACCGCGCGGATGTTCGCGGCGTTCCCGGTGGGCGAGTTCAAGGTGCACGTGGTGGACCCGGCGGGCAAGGGCACGGCGGCCGCGCCGTTGCAGCCGCTCGCGGCCTCCGGGCTGCTGGTGGGCCCGGTGGCCACCGACGCCGCCGATGTGTCCGCGCTGCTCGGGCGGCTGCTGGACCGGATCGAGCTGGTCCGGATGGCGGTTGCCAACGACGCGGTGGACTCGCTGCCGAGCGAGCTGGACCTGGCCCGGCAGTTGTTGCTGGTGCACGACTTCCCGTTCGGCTTCGACGATCGCAGCGCGGCGCAACTGCGGCACATCGTCGAGGAGGGGCCCCGGGTCGGGGTGCATGTGGTCGTGGTGGGCTCGCGCGGTGACGCCGAGTCGTTCGGGCCGTTGCTCGACCCGTTGTGGCGGTCGTTGTTGCGGCTGACCGCGATTCCGGAGGACCACATCATGGACCCGTGGATCGGGCTGCCCTGGGTGTACACGGCGGACCTGCCCTCCGGCGGTGCGGATGCGACGCGGCAGTTGTTGTCCTGGGTGGCCGGCACGCGTTGAGCGCGGAGCGCGCGGGGTTTCGGCCTCCGGCCGGGGTGGCCTCGAACGCCGGCCGGGCTGGACTGGTTCGCCGGTTCGGGTTCGGCGTCGGTTGGCTTGGGGTGGTCTCGAACGCCGGCCGGGCTGAGGTGGTTTTGCCCGGCCGGGTGTGGTGCTGCGGTTTGGTCTCCGGCCGGGGTGGCCTCGAACGTCGGTCGGGTGAGGTGGGTTTGGCCCGGCGGATGGTGGGGTCGCTCGAATGGGGCGGATTGTGCTGATGCGGTAAATGTGGCGGGGCGGGGGTCATAGACTCTCGCCCCGTCGGTCGTGTCAAGGCGGCCGGGGGAGAGGGATGTCGCCTTGTTCGCCTATGTCGATCCCGCGCGCGTGCTCGGGGTGCCCGCCGAGGTCGCGCGTACCGAGTTCGCGGTCGTCGACCTGGAGACCACGGGGTTCTCGCCCGCCCGTGGCGATCGCATCGTGGAGATCGGCGTGGTGCGGATGCGCGGCACCGGCGAGGTCTTGCGCGAGTGGACCACGCTGCTGGATCCCGGGCGCTCGGTCGGCGCGAGCCACGTACACCGCATCACCGCCGCCGACGTGGTGGGCGCGCCCCGGTTCGCGCAGGTCGCCACCGAGTTGGCCGGGCTGCTCGCGGGCGCCGTGGTGGTCGCGCACAACGCGTCCTTCGAGCAGCGGTTCCTGGAGGCCGAGTTCGTTGCGACGGGGATGACCCCGCCGACGCTGCCCGCGCTGTGCACGATGAAGCTCGCGAAGGCGTCCGCACTGCCGCTGGCCGACCACAAGCTCGGGACCTGTTGCGCGCACTTCGGGCTGACCTTCCCCGACGCGCACGCGGCGCTGGCCGACGCCCGGGTGACCGCCCGCCTGCTGCCGCTGCTGCTGGCCGGTCTCGGTGCCCGCAGGCTGGGCCTGCCGGTCCCGCCCGCCCGGGCCCCGGAGCGGTTGCCGGCGCCCGCGCTCAAGCCGCGTCGGGGGTTCGCGCCGGTGGTCTGACGGGTGAGTGGACACTCCGAGCGGGCCGACGCAAGAGGTCTTCTGACGACCTGTCACCAGGATTTGGTAAAGGATCGCTTGGTGTTTCCTTTACCTTCTGGCATCCTGGAGGCAATCGGAGGGGTGCATCCCCCCTCCGGCTATGACGCGACCCCCCACGTCTGCCGGAGGCGCAGTGGACGTTTCACCCGTTGCCTGGATCCTGACCATCGTCGTGCTGTTGGCACTGGTGGCGGTCGATCTGTTCCTCAATCGCAAACCGCACGAGGTCACCCTCAAGGAAGCGTCCCTGTGGGGCATCTTCTGGGTCGGTCTCGCCGTCGTATTCGGAATCGGCCTGTGGGTCTTCTCCGGATCGGCACCCGCCGGTGAGTTCTTCGCCGGCTTCATCACCGAGAAGTCGCTGAGCGTCGACAACCTGTTCGTGTTCGTTCTGATCATGGGCAAGTTCGCGGTGCCGCCGCAGTACCAGCAGCGCGTGCTCCTGGTCGGCGTACTGCTCGCGCTGGTGTTGCGCGGCATCTTCATCGCCGCGGGCGCCGCGGTCGTCGCCGCGTTCTCGTGGGTCTTCTTCATCTTCGGCGCGTTCCTGATCTGGACCGCGTGGAAGCTGATCAAGGAGGCCAAGTCGGACGAGGAGGAGGAGTTCGAGGAGAACGCCCTCCTGCGCAAGGTCGAGAAGGTCCTGCCGACCACCGACGGCTACCGCGACATGAAGCTCGTGGTGAAGGAGAACGGCAAGCGCCTCGTCACCCCGATGCTGATCGTGATGATCGCCGTCGGCACCACCGACGTGCTGTTCGCCCTGGACTCGATCCCGGCGATCTTCGGCCTCACCAAGGAGCCGTACATCGTCTTCACCGCGAACGCGTTCGCGCTGATGGGGCTGCGCCAGCTCTACTTCCTGATCGGCGGGCTGCTCAAGAAGCTCGTCTACCTGTCGTACGGCCTGTCGGTGATCCTCGGCTTCATCGGCGTCAAGCTGATCTTCGAGGCGCTGCACGGTCAGGGTGTGCACGTGCCGGAGATCGGCATTCCGCTCTCGCTCGGCGTGATCGTGGCGACCCTGACGGTGACCACGGTGCTGAGCCTGCGCAAGACGAAGAAGGACGAGCACGCGGCGGCCGAGGCGGCGGAGCGAGCCGACAAGGACGCGAGCGTCTAGACCCCGGAGCGTTTCAGCCCGGAAGCGGTACGGCCGACGGCCCCTGTGCGAGGACCACCTCGTGCGGGGGCCGTTGTGTCGTTCCCGGCCGCAGTCGCACGCCGACGCTGCCGCACAGGCAGCGGGTGTAGACGATCTCGCCCTGGGATGTGGAGTGCCGGGACAGTACGGTCATGCGCGGATCCTCGATCCGCCCGCAGGCATCGCACCGGGAAGACATCGTTTTGCCCCCATATCGCATAGGGTAATGAGTGTTCTGATGTAGCTCCTTACATACCCGCAGCCTAGGTAAGGGTTCAATGGAAGTCAACGGTTACCGTAGTGACGGCGTCGGCGCTGCCGTCGCGATGGTCAACGCGTGGACGGGCGCGCACGGCTCGACGCCGGACCTGCTCTCCGCGCGGGAGGTGCTGCGGGCGTTCTCGTTCCTGGTCGAGGACCTGGACCGGGACGCGCTCGAACCCCTGCTGGAGTGGGCCGGCGAGCTGCGCGCGTTCTTCGTGATCACCGACCTGGAGGCGGCCGTCCAACACGTCAACGGCCTGCTGGCGCGGGTCGAGGTGCGGCCGCGGCTGGTGGATCACGGCCGCGGGCTGCACCTGCACCACGCGCCTTCGGGGGTGCCGTTCGTGCAGCGCTTGCGGATCAACACGGCGATGGGGCTGGCCAACCTGGTGGCCGACTACGGTGTGGGCCGCTCGGGCGTGTGCGCGGCGGCCGACTGTGACCGGGTGTTCGCGGACGCCTCCCGCAACGGCCGCAAGCGCTACTGCTCGGACGCGTGTGCCAACCGCGCGAACGTGGCCGCGCACCGGGCCCGGCGCAAGGCGAACGCGGGGGGGGGGGGGGGGGGGGGGGGGGGGGGGGGGGGGGGGGGGGGGGGGGGGGGGGGGGAAGGGGGGGGTGGGGGGGGGGGGGGCGGGTGAGGGGGTGGGGGGAGGGGGTGGGG
>NZ_JBVHLU010000206.1:0-8184 GCF_055558835.1 Embleya sp. NPDC025285 | reverse complement strand
TCCGCTCTTTTTGTTTGGGGGTCGGACGCGGGTGCGTCCCATCAAACCGACCCCCACGGGGAAAACGAACCTCCCCCCCCCCGAGCCGGGCGCGCCGAGTTCCTGTCGTTCTCCCCCGGTCGAGCCCGAGCCGTTGTCGGGCTTCGAACGCCCTCAGCAGCCGGGCGGGGTCGACTCGGGCTCCCCGCAGACGCCGCCGGCGTCGTCGGAGACCGCCAGTTCGAGCAGGTGGAAGAGGTCGTCGCGTTGAGCGGGGGTCAGCGCGCCCAGCACTTCCTCCTCGGCCGCCGCGAGGGCGAATTCGGCTCCGGCGAGCATGCGCAGCCCGGCATCGGTGATGTGCACGGTATGCCGACGCCGGTCCTCGGGCGAACGTCGGCGCTCGGCGAGTCCGGCGGTCTCGAGTTCGTTGAGCAGCCCCACCACGTTCGCACGATCCAGCGTCAGTTTCGCCGAGAGCGCCTGCTGACTGCTGCCGTCGATGTGCCGCAGCACCGTCAGGGCGACCAAGTGCCGTGGGCGAAGCCCCAGTTCGGTCAGGACAGCCTCCGAATGCACGCGCATCCTGCGCGCGAGGTGGTCCAACAGGGCGCCGGAGCGGCGCACCGGCTGATTCACCACGGGCAAGGAGGCCATGCAAGGAGGGTACCCATGCCCCTGAAGATATGTATGCTGTGAATCGTTGGCGATGCACCAATCAATCATGGAAGGCAAACCGATGCCTCGTTTGTTGCACATCGACTCCAGTGTCCAGGGCGACCGCTCGATCAGTCGCCGGCTCACCGCGCGCGCCGCGGCCGCCTGGCAGGCCGCGCACCCCGACGGATCCGTCACCTACCGCGATCTCGGCGCCGATCCCCTCCCGCACCTGGACACGGCCTCCGCGTCGGCCGGAGCCGTACCGGCGGACGAACGCACGTCGGCCCAGGCCGCGTCGTGGGAACTGGTCGAGCGGGTCGTGGGCGAGGTGAGGGAGGCGGACACGGTGCTTCTGGGCCTGCCGCTGTACAACTACGGCGCGCCGAGCAGCGTCAAGGCCTGGGTCGATCACCTCATCGCCCCCGGTCTGTCCCTGGACGCCGCGACGGGCGAACCGTTGCTGGGCGGAAGGGAGTTCCTCGTCCTCGCCGCCCGCGGCGGCGGGTACGGTCCCGGAACCCCGCGCGAGGGGTGGGCGCACGCCGAACAGTGGCTCACGCACGGGGTCTCGCTGACCGGACTGGATCCGGTCTTCATCACCGCCGAGCTCACCCTGGCGCCGATGCAACCGGCCATGGCCGAACTGATACCGCTGTTCGAGGAGAGCCTCGCCGATGCCGAACGGGCCATCGACCGGCGCTGGACCCCCGTGACCGTGGCGTAGCACGCCCGACGCCGGGGCGGCAGCGCACTGACCGAATCCGGCACGGGCCGGCCGCATGCGGGCGCCGGCCGGCCCGGCGGACGGCGGGGCCCGCGCTCGCGCCCGGCCCGCGTCACCCGACCCGTGTCACCCGGATCCGGTCGGCACCGGCTCGGCGGCGTGCCGAGCGTAGGCGTGTACCGCGACGGCGAGGTCCTCCCAGGCCATCCCCACACTCTTGAACAGGCGCGGCCGGTCGTCGGGAACGGCGGCCCGTCCGCGCACCAACTCCGCGAGGTTGACCGGCGCGAGCACCGCGTCGAGCGCCTGCTCACCGGCCGGGATGATCAGGTCCCCGGCCTCTTCGAGCGCGGCGGCACGAGCCTCGACGTACACCGCCGAACGACGCACGAGCGCGGTGTCCACCTCGCGCGCGGTCGGTTCGTGGGATCCCACCGCCGCCACGGCGGCGTGGGCGGGGACCAGGTCGCCGTCGAACAGGGGGGTGCGGGCCGTGGTGGCGCACACCACGATGTCGGCGCCGGCCACGGCTTCCGGACCGCCGACGGCCGCCGCGAGACCCAGCGAGCGGGCGTACTCGGCCAGTGCCCGAGCCGACGCGACGCGGCGGGCGACCACGGTGAGTCGGGTCAGGGGGCGGATGGCGAGCACGGCCCGCAGGTGTGCGTACGCCTGCGGGCCCGTGCCGAACAGCACCAGGTGCGACGCGTCGGGGACGGCGAGGCGGCGCAGGGCGACGGCGGTGACGGCCGGGGTGCGGATCGCGGTGAGCGCGGCGCCGTCGAACAGTGCCAGCGGCTGAAGCGTGGGTCCGTCCAGGAGCAGGTAGCTACCGGTGATCCGCGGCAGGCCCCTGGCAGGGTTACCGGCGGCCACTCCGGCGATCTTGACGCCCACATGGGTCGACAGGGCGGCGGGCATCAGCAGAAGTTCCCCGGCGGGAACGGCGACGCTCGAACGTGCCGGTACCCGCTCGGGATCCAGCCCGGCCGACAGGGTGTCTTCGATCGTCGTGACGGCCTCGATCGGCGTCGAGGCGAGCTCGATCATGGGGAGTCGGTTCGTCGTCACAGCAGAAACCCGGTGCCGAGACGGTCGTCGGCTTCGAGCACGAAACGGTGTTCGCCGGTGCGATGCGCCGTACCGGTGACCTCGGTGATCACGCCGGCGGGGTGTTCGCCGGCGATCCGGCCGGTGAAGACGGTGCCGACGACGGACTCGTGCCGCAGTTCCTCGTGCGGTCCGATCCGACCGCTGTCGGCCAGCAGTGCCAGTCGGGCGGAGGTGCCCGAACCGCACGGAGACCGGTCTATCTGTCCGTCCGCGAAGACGGTGACGTTGCGTTGACGGGGTCCCGTCGCGGTGTCCGGGAGTTCCTCGTACAGGATGACGCCGTAGACGCCGGACAGGCGGGGGTCGTCGGGGTGCCGGGTGGCGGGTTCGTCGGCGAGAGCGGCGCGGATCTCCCGGCCGATCGCGGTGAGTTCGGGGAGTCCGGCCGGTTCGACGGCGAGCCCGAGGGCCGCCGCGGAGACGGAGGCGTAGCACGCCCCGGAGTGGGCGATGTCGACGTGCACGAGGCCACGGGAGGTGGTGACCGGGATCTTTCTCGCGGCGACGCCGGTGGGGACGTTGCGGAAGGTCACCGCGGTGGTGCGACCGGCTCGGCGGTGCACGGTGGCGGTGACCCTGCCGGAGGGGACGTCGATGCGCACCCGTGCCGGACCGTCGGCGGGGGCCGCGACCAGTCCCGAGTCCACCGCCCACGCGCCGAGCGCGATGGTGCCGTGGCCGCAGGCGGTGGAGTAGCCGTCCTTGTGCCAGAAGAGCACCCCCAGGTGCGCCTCGTTGTCGTCCGCGGGAACGACGAACCCGCCGTACATGCCGCTGTGTCCGCGCGGTTCGCGGGTGAGCAGTCGGCGGATGTCGTCGAGGGGTCCCGGACGCGGGGCGGTGGCGGTGCCGCCCGCGCCGAGCGCGATCGCGCGGCGCTCGGCGACGGTGTCACCCGCGATGGCGGGCAGTCCGCGCGAGACGATCCGGAAGGGTTCTCCCGCGGTGTGGTAGTCGACGGCGTCGATGGTCACAGGCTCGGCACTCACCAGGCAACTCCTCTATGAGATGTGACATGGTACTGAGCCTTGTCGACGCGCCGCAAGACGCGGGTGGCCTTCCGCCCGTCCCCGCGATGGCGGCACCGTCACGACCACGGCGTCCACCCGAACGGCGAACACCGCGACCGGGGCGGGGCGTTGTGCGATCTAACGCTGCGGCCTGGGCGGCCGGCTCCGCGGAACGTCCTTGACGAACACGATCCCGTCGATTCCGGCGAGGTGGGCCGGGTCGAGCGGGGCGTAGCCGTACCAGGTGGACGCGCGCGGGGTGGGCCGGGTTTCGCCCAGGGCGGTGGCGAGCCGGCGGGGGTCGACGACGCGGTTGTCGTGCGGGAGCGCGTACAGGAGTCCTTCGACGGTGTCCGGGGACGGGGTGTGCACGCCGCGGTGCCCGATCGTGCCGAGGGCCGTGTGGACGAAGGCGTACTCCTCGCCCAGATGGGCGTTCACGATCGCGCCGGCACTCCACCACTCCAGCGGCACGTCGTCCATCCGCGTCGTGCTCATCTCCCGCTGGAGATGGCCGTTGTGCGCGTGCACCAGTGCCGGGCCACGCGCGGCGACGGCGAGAAGATTGTCGGCCATCATCTGGTCCCGCGCACCCAGCAGTTGCGTCATGCGGCTCGGTGTGGGGTCGGCCATCCGGAAGTGGTAGCGCAGCAGGCCGGTGGCGGTACGCCCGTACAGACGCGCTCGGTCCCAGTCCTCGCGCGAGCCCGCCGCGATCAGCTCCGGCGTGCGAGCGTCCAGCAGTGCCACCAAGTCGTCGACGACCAGCCGCAGTTCCCCGGCCTCGGCCGACCGCCCCACGGACCGGGAAGGGTCCCTCATCGCGGCGGGATCGGTCCAGCGCTCGTCCGGGCCGAGCAGGCGGTCGAGCGTTCGCGCCGCGCGCGGGAGCAGTTCCGCGGTCACCAGCGCCGCGAGGTAGTCGTGCAGCGCGGTGACGGCCTGTCGTGGGCTCGCGGCGCCGGTGATCTCCAACGGGCCATCGACGCCGGCGAAGCGAAGCTGCTCGGACGCGGGCCGTCCGTCGTTGAACGCCCGCATCCAGCGCACGAGTTCGCGGTTGCCGGCGGACGCGCCGAACCCGTGGCTGAAGCCGCGCTCCATCACCTCGTCGAGGGTGCCGGTGCCCGAGGTGACGTAGTCGTCCACGACCAGGCCCATCATGCAGTCGCTCTCGATCGCGATCGTCCGGTAGCCCTCCTGCTCGACGAGTTCTCGGAAGAGGTGGTTGCGCAGTTCGAGCAGGGCGTCCTCGCCGTGGGTGGGCTCGCCCAGCGCGAGCAGCCGCGGCCGGACCGGGAGCAGCCTCATGACGGCGGCGGCCTCGACGGCGTGGGCGGTGTCCTCGACGGCGTCGGTCATACCTTGTCCAGTAGCCATGCTTTGAACGGTATCGTTGAACTTTCGGTGGAAACTTCTTCGCTGGAGTATCAGGACCATGGGGCAAAGTGGTGGCCGAAACCCTCAAACCGGTGATCGACTCAGGCCGATCGACCTGGCGCGCGGGCACGGTCTGTCCACACAGGCCGTCCGGAACTACGAGGACGCCGGCATCCTTCCGGCCGCCGATCGCACGGCCCACGGTTATCGCACCTACACGCCGCTGCACGCGCGTGCCCTGGGCGCGTTCCTGGCGCTGGTGCCCGGCCACGGCCACCGCACGGCGAGCGCGATCATGCGGGCCGTGAACGAGGGCGCGGTCGACGAGGCGTTGCGCCTCGTCGACGAGAGCCACGCCCGACTCCTCGAGGATCGGCAGACGCTCCAGGCCGTGCGGGGCGCCCTGCGCGACCTGGCGCCCTCGATGACGCCCGCGCCCGACGCGGCGGTGTCCGGCGGGCGTGGCGGCACGTTCATCGGGCCGCTGGCGGGAAAGCTCGGCGTCCGGGCCGCGACGCTGCGCAAATGGGAGCGGGCCGGGTTGGTGCATCCCCGCCGCGACCCGCTGACCGGGTACCGCGTCTACGACGAGGCCGACGTGCGCGATGCCCGGATGGCCCACCAACTCAGGCGGGGCGGCTATCTGTTGGAGCAGATCGCCCCGCTGATCGCCCGGGTGCGGGCGGCCGGCGGTCCGGAACCGCTGGAGGCCGCGCTCCGCGACTGGAGCGACCGGCTGTCCGCTCGCGGCCGGGCGATGCTGGCCGGCGCCGCGGAACTGGAGGCGTACCTCCGCGCGCGCGGCTGACACTTCGGCCGCCGGCCGGGCGCAGCGGGTACGAGGAAGGCTTGGCGCCCCCCGACCGCACGACCCTCGAGGTCGCCGCTCCGGCCCGGCTCACGGCGGAGGCGGGCGAGCCGGCCTCGACCTTGCCCCACGCGGCACCCGCGGTTGTCGCGTGCGGCGAGACGATCGGCCTCAGCCGAGGAAGAGCGGGAACCGCGCCGCCGACTCGCCCAGTTCGGCCTTCTCCGCGTCGGTCGGGGCGCGCCGCCCGGTGCCGACCAACAGCGCGTCCCGGTCCGAGAACGACGCGGGGAACGCGATGCCGGCGATCTGCTCCAGCATCTCGCGTGTCCGGGCGAGGCCCTCCGCCGGCGGCTGGGTCGCGTCCGGCAGATGCGCGATCAGGTCGAGGTGATGCAGCGTCCACTCCAGGACGTACACGCCCAGGTAGTCGTGCACGGTCAGAACCTGGTCGCGGGTACCGACCCGAAGGTCGGGGTCGGCGAGTTCGGCGGCGCGACCGGCGGCGGAGCCGACGTCGTCCAGGTGGAACTTGAGCAGCCCCGGCTCCTGGTACGCGGCGGCCAGCCGAACGGTCAGCGCGTCGAGCGGGTCGTCACCGGTCGGGGCCGCCTCGGCGACGTCCCAGTAGGTCACCGCGTCGCGGGTGGGTTCCGTCTCGGCCGGGGTCGCCAGGGTGATCAGGACGTCCTGGGCGTCGATGACCAGATGGCACACCAGGTCACGCACGAGCCAGCCGGTACAGCCGGACGGCTTCGCGAAGTCCTCGTCGGAGAGATCGGCGACCGCCGCGCGCAACGCCGTCCACGAATGGGAGAAGAGTTCCACGTGGGCACGGTAATGCGGTGCCGCACGGGCGGACAAACGCATTTGCGGCCGGCGGTTCGTGTCTCCGGACGGCTCGCCTCGCGACAGCGGCGCGGGGCGGGGCGGCGCTGGAGAGGCTCCGTTCCGCGCCTTCGGTCCGGGTGTGACGCGCGGCACAGGGAACGAGACCGCGATTCCCGACCTCTTCCGGACGTCAACATCGTCGACATCCGTGGAGGCAACGGTGCGGTCCGGCACATTCACAACACGCCGAGTGTTCGGCAAACGCGCGACGGCATCGGTGGTGGCTCTCGTGCTGAGCGCGGGATTCGGCGTCGGCGCGGCACCGGCCGAAGCCGCGGACGGCGATCGGGGCAGTCGCTTCCGGGAGGCGTACGTGTCCGTCGACGCGGTCCGCGTCCTGAAGGTGGGGCGTCCCGACGCCCGCCGAGTCCTCGTCCTGGCACCGGGCATGTACGGCGCGGCGGGCGACCTGCGCGTCCTGGCCCGCGATCTGACCCGGGCGTTGCCCGGGACGCAGGTGTGGGCGGTGGACCGCCGCGAGCAGTCCCGGGCCGACACCAGGGGGTTCAAGGGCGAGGATCCGGCCGCGTACTACCTCGACGGGCACTACCGCCGGCGTCCTCCGCTGCCCGAGGCCCGCGACTGGGGGCTGGCGACCGCGCTCGCCGACCTGCGCGGTGTCGTGCGGCAGGCGGCCGACTCCGGCCGCCGGCGGGTCGTGCTCGGCGGCCATTCGTGGGGTGCCACCACGGCACTCGCGTACGCCGCCTGGGACTTCGCCGGGCGGCCCGGCTATCGCGACCTGGCCGGGCTGGTCCTCATCGACGGAGGCGTGGACGGCGCCTTCGCGGGCGAGGGCTGGGAACCGCGGAACACCCCCGACGTCGTGCGCTCGCGCCTCGCCGCGATCAACGCTCCGGACGCCCCATCCTCCGCGCTCGTCGACGACTACCTCACCCGGGCCCTGGGCCTGGGTGATCGGCCCGAATCCACGGCCGTCTGGTACCAGTTGATCGCCTGGTACGCACAGCGCGCACCGCACCACCCCTCGGTGCTCGCGGCCCGCCTGCCGGAACACCTGCGACCGCCGCGCCCCGTCACCAACGCGGGGCTGCTCGGCTGGTTCATGCAGGAGTCCCCGCACACGCACGCCGCGCTGTCGGTACGGTCGGGTCACCTGGACGCCGCGGGCGACTGGGTGGACGACAACATGACGCCGCTGCACCGGGTGGCCGAGGCGCAGGCCGGTCCCGAACCGGCCGGTTTCGAGTGGTACTGGCCGCAGCGCCTGAGCCTGGACCTCGAAGCCGTCGACGCGTACGCCGACACCGAGTCCGCGCGCATCCTGGGCCTGCGTCTTCGGCACGCGCGCGACGTCGACGTCCCCCTGTACGTCTTCGAGACCGGCCTCGACAAGGGCACGCAGTCGGCCGCCGCCCGCCGGGTCGTCGCCAACTCCCGTATCCCGCGCGCCACCTATGCGGCCGACCCGACGATGACCCACCTCGACGCACTGTTCGCCGCCCCCGCGCGAAACGAACTTGTCCGCACACTCCCGGCCTTCCTCCGCAGCACCTGAATTCCCGGAGCCGGGGGGCACCCGCGTGGGACAAGGGGGGCCCCCCCCCCAACCCCCACCCGCTCCCCCCCGCGGGGGGCCCCCCCAAGACCGGGTTTTC
>NZ_JBVHLU010000205.1:0-8463 GCF_055558835.1 Embleya sp. NPDC025285 | reverse complement strand
GGTGCGGAGGGTGCCGAGGGTTTGTTGGACGAGACGGTGTTCACGCAGGCGGCGTTGTTCGCCGTGGAGGTGGCGCTGTTCCGGTTGGTGGAATCGTTCGGTGTGCGGCCGGACTTCCTGTTGGGGCATTCGATCGGTGAGTTGGCCGCCGCGCATGTGGCGGGGGTGTGGTCGTTGGAGGACGCGGCCGTGGTGGTGGCCGCGCGGGGCCGGTTGATGCAGGCGCTCCCGGCGGGTGGTGCGATGGTCGCGGTGCAGGCCGCCGAGGCCGAGGTGACGACGGCGCTGGCGGCGGCGGGAGTCGGCGATACGGCGGGTCTCGCGGCGGTGAACGGCCCGACCTCGGTTGTGCTTTCCGGTGACGAGGAGCCGGTGCTTCGGGTGGCGGCCGACTTCGCGGCGCGGGGGCGCAAGACCAAGCGGCTGACGGTCAGTCACGCGTTCCATTCCCTGCGGATGGACGCGATGCTGGGCGAATTCCGGGGCGTCCTCGCCACCGTGACCTTCGGCCGGCCGGCCCTGCCGATCGTCTCCAACCTGACCGGACGGCCCGCGAGTATCGAGGAGTTGAGTGACCCGGACTACTGGGTAGGGCAGGTGCGCGGGGCCGTGCGCTTCTCCGACGGCGTGGAACACCTGCGCGCGGCCGGCGTCGGAACCTTCCTGGAACTGGGCCCCGACGGAGTATTGACGGCACTGGTCCACGATTGCGTTGCCTCGGCGACCGCTGCGGAGGAAGGTACCGCCGCCGACATCGCGGCCACCTCCGCACTGCGCCGGGACCGCGCGGAGTGCGACGCGTTGCTCTCCGCGCTTGCGTTCGCGCACGTGCGCGGCTACAGGACCGACTGGTCCGCGGTGCTCACGCCCGCCGCGCGCCGACACCTCGACCTGCCCACCTATGCCTTCCAACGCCGGCTCTACTGGCTCGACGGCACCGCGGGCGCACCCGCCGACGCCGCCGGACTCGGGCTGGTGGCTGCCGAACACCCCCTGCTCGCGGCGACCGTACGTCTCGCCGGCTCCGACGCGGTCATGCTGACCGGCCGGATCTCCCTTCAAGCCCAGCCCTGGCTACGCGACCACGCCGTCGCGGGGACGGTACTGCTGCCCGGAACCGCCTTCGCGGATCTGGCCGTCCAGGCGGGCGACCGGACGGACTGCCGCCGCGTCGACGAACTGACCCTCCAGGCACCGCTCGTGGTCCCCGCGAACGGCGCGCTCGCCCTCCAGGTTCAGGTGGAGCCGCCGACCGCCGCCGGACGCAGGGCAGTCGGCGTGTACTCCCGAGACGAAGCGGTGGGCGAGGACGGCGAATGGACCTGCCACGCCACCGGTTTCCTCGCCGAGGACGCCACGGAAGCGGCGTTCGATCTCGCCGGCTGGCCGCCGGTCGGCGCACAGCCGATCGACATCGACGGCTTCTACGCCCGCGCCGCCGAAGCCGGTTACGGCTACGGGCCCGCGTTTCGGGGACTGCGCACGCTGTACCGGGGCCCGGACGGCAAGCTGTACGCCGAGGTCGAGTTGCCCGCCGAACAGACGCACGACGCAGGCCGGTTCGGGGTCCATCCGGCCCTGCTCGATGCCGCCCTGCATGCTCTGGTCGGGGATGATCTCGACGCGGCCGGCCCGGGCCGGGAGCCGACGATGCGGCTGCCCTTCGGGTGGCGCGGCATGCAACTGTACGCGGCCGGGGCGTCCGCGCTCCGGGTATGCCTGGCCATGGTCGACGGAAACCCGGACACGATCGCGGTCCAAGCCGCCGACGGCACCGGACAGCCGGTGTTCTCCGCCGAGGCACTCGAACTGCGCACAGCCGACCCGGCACGGTCGGCCGTCACTTCCTCGGCGGCGGATTCCCTGTACCCGGTGGTCTGGACACCGGTCGGCCGGCCCGTGCCGGACACCGAACCGGGCGAAACCCCCGACCCGGGACCGGGCCTGGATCTTCCCTTGGACGTGACCGTCCATGACTGCACGCCGGTACAGGTGGTCACCGCGGACCTCGCGCGGGCCGCCGAGGCGGCGGCCGTACGTCTCCTCACGGCAGTGCAGGCGTGGCTGACCGAGACGGCGACCGCCGAATCCGCGACACCGCGCTTCGTAGTGGTGACGCGCGGCGCGGTGGCGGCAGCCCCCGGTGATCCGGTCGTCGACCTCGTGCACGCCCCCGTGTGGGGGTTGGTGCGGTCGGCGCAGAGCGAGCACCCCGACCGGTTCCTGCTGATCGACCTCGACCCGGACCTGGCCGCCGATGCGGCGGACCCCGAGGAGGTGGCGCGCATCGCCCTGGCCGCAGGCGAGAGCCAGGTCGCCGTGCGCGCGGGCGCCGTACTCGTGCCGAGGCTCGTCCGGGCAGGTCGGGGCGGGACGTTGGTGCCGCCATCCGGCGCGTGGCGACTGGACGGTGTAGCGCGCGGGACGCTGGACGATTTGGCGTTGGTGGTGGCTCCGGAGGCGCTGGAGCCCTTGCGGGCAGGTCAGGTGCGCATCGCGGTGCGGGCCGCCGGTCTCAACTTCCGCGATGTGTTGATCGCGTTGGGTGTGTATCCGGGTGCCGCGTCGATGGGTGGCGAGGGCGCGGGTGCGGTGGCCGAGGTCGGTCCGGGGGTGTCCGAGTTCGCGGTGGGTGATCGGGTGTTCGGGATGTTCCCGTCGTTCGGTCCGATGGCGGTGGCCGATGTGCGGACGGTGGCTTCGGTGCCGGGTGACTGGTCGTTCGAGCAGGCGGCGTCGGTGCCGGTGGTGTTCCTGACGGCGTATTACGGCTTGGTCGAGCTGGGTGGTCTGCGGGCCGGTGAGTCGGTGTTGGTTCATGCCGGCGCGGGTGGGGTGGGGATGGCGGCGGTGCAGATCGCGCGTCATCTGGGTGCCGAGGTATTCGCGACGGCGAGTGAGGGCAAGTGGGACACTCTGCGATCGCTGGGTCTCGATGACGCCCACATCGCTTCGTCCCGGACGCCGGCGTTCGAGGACCGATTCCGAGCCGCGACCGACGGCCGTGGTGTGGATGTGGTGTTGAACTCTCTCGCGGGTGAGTTCGTGGACGCCTCGCTGCGGCTCCTGGCCGATGGTGGCCGGTTGTTGGAGATGGGCAAGACCGACATCCGGGATGCGGAGGCGGTGCGGGTCGGGTATCCCGGGGTCTCGTATCAGGCGTACGACCTGCTGGACGCGGGGCCGGAGCGGATCGGATCGCTGTTGGGCGACGTGTTGAGGCTGTTCGGGTCGGGCGTGCTGGCGCCGCTTCCGGTGAGGTCCTTCGATGTGCGGCGCGCGCCGGAGGCGTTTCGGTTCATGTCGCAGGCCCGGCACACCGGGAAGCTCGTGCTACGGATGCCGGTGCCGCTCGACCCCGACGGGACCGTGCTGATCACCGGTGGCACCGGCACGCTGGGCGCTTTGGTGGCTCGCCATCTGGTCACCGAACACGGCGTCCGCAGCCTGGTGTTGGCGAGCCGCCGGGGCCCGGACGCTCCCGGCGTGGGCGAATTGGCGACCGAACTCACCGATCTCGGTGCCCGGGTGACCATCGAGGCATGTGACGCCGTTGATCGGGAAGCTGTCGCCGAAGTCCTCGCGCGGATACCGGACGCCGCCCCACTCACCGCCGTTGTCCACGCCGCAGGCGTCGTCGACGACGCGCTGATCGAGTCCATGACGCCCGAGCAACTGGAACGCGTGCTGCGGGCCAAGGTCGACGGCGCGGTCAACCTGCACGAACTGACCGCCGACCACGACCTTTCCGCCTTCGTCCTGTTCTCCTCGATCGCGGGACTGCTGGGCACCCCGGGCCAAGCCAACTACGCCGCCGCGAATACCTTCCTCGACGCGCTCGCCGCCCACCGTCAGCGCGCCGGGCTCCCCGGCACCTCCCTCGCCTGGGGCCTGTGGGCCGACGCGAGTGGCATGACCGGGCAACTCGGCCGGCAGGACCTCGCCAGGATGCGCCGCTCCGGCATCGCCGCGCTGACGGCCGAACAGGGCCTCGGCCTGTTGGAAACGGCCCTGCACGTCGGCGACGCGAACCTCGCCGCGGTCCGGCTGGACCACACGGCGCTGCGCACCCAAGCCGCCCACGGCGCGACCCCCGCACTGCTGCGCAGCCTGGTCCGCGCCCGGGTCCGCCGTGCCGCACAGGTCGCGGCCACGGTGACGGGTGGTGAATCAGCCCTGTCGCAGCGGCTGTCCGGGCTGTCCGGCGCGGAACAGGACCAACTGCTCACCGACTTGGTACGGACGCAGGCCGCCATGGTGCTGGGCCACGCGTCGGCGGACCTGATCGCATCGGAACAGACGTTCAAGGCGGCGGGGTTCGACTCATTGGCCGCGGTCGAACTGCGCAACCGGCTCAACGCCGCGACCGCCCTGCACCTGTCCGGCTCCCTGACCTTCGACTACCCGACACCCGCGGCGATGGCCCGGCACCTCAGGTCCCGGATCCTGAGCGAGCGGCGCGCGACGCCGCCCGCCGTGACCGGGCTCTCGTCCCCGGCCGGGGACGAGGAGCCGATCGCGATCGTCGGCATGGCCTGCCGGTTCCCCGGTGGGGTCGGTTCGCCGGAGGATCTGTGGCGCCTGGTGGCCGACGGCCGCGACGCGATCACCGGCTTCCCCACCGACCGAGGCTGGGACCTCGAAGGAATCTACGACCCCGACTCCGACAGTTCGGGCAAGACCTACGTCCGTACCGGTGGATTCCTGGACGACGTGGCCGACTTCGACGCCGAGTTCTTCGGCATCTCGCCGCGTGAGGCGCTCGCGATGGACCCGCAACAGCGGCTGCTCCTGGAAACGTCGTGGGAGGTCTTCGAGCGGGCCGGGATCGACCCGGCGCCGCTGAAGGCCAGCGCGACCGGTGTGTTCATCGGTGCCGTGTCGCAGGACTACGGGCCGCTGCTGAGCCGCACGCCGGAAGCCGTCGAGGGCTACCGCCTCACCGGGACCACCGGCAGCGTCGCCTCGGGCCGGCTGGCCTACTCCTTCGGCTTCGAGGGCCCTGCCGTCACCGTCGACACCGCCTGTTCCTCCTCGCTCGTCGCGCTGCACCTGGCCGCCCAGGCGCTGCGCCGGGGCGAGTGCACGATGGCCCTGGCCGGTGGCGCCACCATCATGTCCAGCCCCGACATGTTCATCGAGTTCAGCCGCCAGCGCGGACTCTCCGACGACGGCCGCTGCAAGGCGTTCGCGGACGGCGCGGACGGGACGGCCTGGGCCGAGGGCGTTGGCGTACTGCTGGTGGAGCGGCTGTCGGACGCCGAGCGCAACGGCCACCGAGTACTCGCGGTGGTCCGCGGTTCCGCCGTCAATCAGGACGGTGCCAGCAACGGACTGACCGCGCCGAACGGACCGTCGCAGCAGCGGGTGATCCGGCAGGCGTTGGCGAATGCGGGGTTGAGCGCGCAGGACGTGGACGCCGTCGAGGCGCACGGCACCGGTACGACGCTCGGCGACCCGATCGAGGCGCAGGCCCTGATCGACACGTACGGGCAGCACCGGAGGGACGAACAGCCGCTGTACCTGGGGTCGTTGAAGTCGAATATCGGTCACGCGCAGGCCGCATCGGGCGTCGGCGGCGTGATCAAGATGGTGATGGCGCTGCGCGAAGGGATCCTTCCGCGCACGCTGCACGTCGACGCGCCCTCCTCGCACGTCGACTGGTCGGCTGGTGCGGTGGAATTGCTGACCGAGGCACGGGAGTGGCCGGACACGGGCCGGCCGCGCCGGGCGGGCGTCTCCTCCTTCGGGATCAGCGGTACGAACGCGCACGTGGTGCTGGAGCAGGTGCCCGCGACGGCCGTCGTGCCGACATTCGTTCCGGAGGAGACGGCCCGGTCGAGCGCTGCGCTGCCGTTCGTGGTGTCGGGCGGGTCGGAAGCCGCGCTGCGGGCGCAAGCTGGCCGGCTGGCCGAGTTCCTTGCCGGGCGGATGGAGCTGGACCCGGCTGCGGTGGCGTTCTCGCTTGCCGCCTCGCGGTCGGTGCTGGCGCACCGGAGCGTTGTCCTGGCCGCAGACCTCGGGGAGCTGACGGCCGGGCTGGCAGCGCTGGCCGCGGGGGTGCCTGCGGCGAATGTGGTGCAGGGGATTGCGCAGGGCCCGCGCCGCGCGGTGTTCGTGTTCCCGGGTCAGGGGTCGCAGTGGTTGGGGATGGCTGCCGGGTTGCTGGATTCGTCGGCGGTGTTCGCCGGGCGGATCGCGGAGTGTGAGGGGGCGCTCGCGCCGTTTGTGGATTGGTCGTTGACGTCGGTTCTGCGGTCGGAGTCGGAGGAGTGGCTGGGTCGGGTCGATGTGGTGCAGCCGGTGTTGTGGGCGGTGATGGTGTCGCTTGCCGAGTTGTGGCGTTCGTTCGGGGTGGAGCCGGGCGCGGTCGTGGGGCATTCGCAGGGGGAGATCGCGGCCGCGTGTGTCGCGGGGGCGTTGTCCTTGGCGGATGCGGCGAAGGTCGTGGCGTTGCGGAGCCGGGCGATCCTGGAGTTGGCGGGTTCGGGCGGGATGGCGTCGGTGTCGTTGTCGCTTGTCGGCGTGGAGGAGTTGATCGCGCGCTACGAGGGTCGGGTGTCGGTGGCGGCGGTGAACGGCCCGGCGTCGGTGACGGTGGCCGGTGAGACCAACGCGCTGGCGGAGTTGCTCGCCGAGTGCGATGCGCGGGGTGTGTGGGCGCGTCGGGTGCCGGTGGACTACGCGTCGCACTCGGTGCAGGTCGAATCGATCCGCGAACGGCTCTTGACGGAACTGGCCGACATCGAACCGATGGCGCCGACCGTCCCGTTCTTTTCGTCGGTGACCGCGGAGCGGCTGCAGACCACCGCGCTGGACGCCACCTACTGGTACACCAACCTTCGCCGGACGGTCCGCTTCGAGGAGACGATCCGCCTCCTCCTGAGCCAGGGCTCCGACACCTTCATCGAGGTCAGCGCGCACCCCGTCCTGACCGGCTCGATCGTGGACACCATCGAGTCCGCCGAGTCCCGAGCGGTGTCCCTGGGCACGCTGCGCCGAGGTGAGGGTGGTCCGGACCGCTTCACCTCGGCGCTCGCCGAGGCGTTCGCCGTGGGCCTGTCGGTCGACTGGCGACCGTTGCCGAACGTCCGCGGCGCCGGGCCGGTGGACCTGCCGACGTACGCCTTCCAGCGCCGGCGGTACTGGCCGGCGACCGCCGGTTCGACCGCGGGCGACCTCGGCTCGGTCGGTCTGACAACGGCCGATCACCCGCTGCTCGGCGCCGCGTTGCGGCTGGCGGACTCCGACGGCCTGGTCCTCACCGGATCGCTCTCGTCGGCCGCGCACCCGTGGCTGAGCGGCCACCGGGTTGCCGGCTCGGTACTGCTCCCCGGCGCTGCCATGGCCGAACTGGCGATCCGCGCCGCGGACGAGGTGGGCTGCGACCGGCTGGAAGAACTCCTCTTGGAAGCCCCGCTGCGCGTGCCGGACCAGGGCGCGGTACGCATCCAAATCCGCGTGGACGAGTCGGCGGACGTCGGGACGTACGACCTGAGCATCCACTCCCGAGCGGCCGACGCGGATGCCACCGAGCCCTGGATACGAAACGCCACCGCCGTACTGGCAACCGGCGCAGGCCGGGCGGCCGGGCAGTTCGCGGTCTGGCCGCCCGCCGGCGCACAGCCGATCGACCTCGACGGTTTCTACGACGGCCTCGCCGAGGCCGGCCACGGCTACGAGGGCCTCTTCCGGGGCCTGTCGAAGGCCTGGCGCGTCGGCGAGGACACCTACGCCGAGGTCGCGCTGCCCGCGAACGAGGAGAGTCCGTCCCGATTCGGCATCCATCCGGCCCTGCTGGACGCCGCATTGCACGGCATCGCCCTCGGTGACGGCGCGGCCGGACGCCTGCGGCTGCCGAGCCGTTGGGCAGGCGTGTCCCTGACCGCGACCGGCGCGACCGCTCTGCGGGTACGGCTGACACATCTCGGCCCGGACGAGGTCGCGGTCGAACTGGCCGACCAGGCGGGGCGGTCGGTACTGACCGTCGATTCGCTGGTGGTCCGGCCGGTCTCGATCGAGGAGTTCCAGGACACGCGGGGCGACCGTGACCGGAGCATGTTCCACGTCGACTGGGTGCCTGCCCCGGCTGTCCCGGGGGGCGAGTCGCTGCCGGAGGAATGGGCCGTACTCGCCGCGATCGGCGCGGAATCGGCCGCAGGGCCGCCGGCCGTACACCAGGACCTCGCGGCGCTCGGCGCGGCCATCGACGCGGGGAGCCGGGTACCGGATGTCGTCCTGCTGCCGTGCGGGGCCGGGTCGTCGCAGGACGACACCGACCACGACGGGCGATTGGCCGAGCGGGTGCATGCCGCAGCTTCCGGAGTGCTGTCGGTGGTGCGGGAGTGGTTGGGCGACGAGCGGTTCGCCGCCTCGCGGTTGGTGGTGGTGACGCGGGGTGCGGTGGGTGTCGGGCCGGGTTCGGTGGTGTCGGATCTGGCGTGGTCGGCGGTGTGGGGGTTG
>NZ_JBVHLU010000204.1:0-8712 GCF_055558835.1 Embleya sp. NPDC025285 | reverse complement strand
CTTCCTCCCCGCCACTAACAACCCCCCCACAAGGAGAAAAAGAAAAAAAAAACCCCCCCCACCCCCCCCCCCCCCCCCCCCCCCCCCCCCCCCCCCCGCTTCCGTATGTCCTGCTCAAGAGCGGTAGCGGTGGGATTTGAACCCACGGATAGCTTGCACCATCACACGCTTTCGAGGCGTGCTCCTTAGGCCACTCGGACACGCTACCGAGAGAGAGCTTACCGGATGCCGGGCTGTGCTTCGTCACCGGATTCCGGGGAGCGGGTGTGGGTGAAGAAGTCGCGCAGGACGGCGGTGCAGTCCGCCGCCGCGACGCCGCCGACCACCTCGGGGCGGTGGTTCAGGCCCCGGTCGCGCAGCACGTCCCACAGCGAGCCCGCGGCGCCGGCCTTGGGGTCCCAGGCGCCGAAGACCACCCGGTCCACCCGGGCCAGCACGATCGCGCCCGCGCACATCGTGCAGGGCTCCAGGGTGACCACCAGGGTGCAGCCGGACAGGCGCCATTCCCCGACGGCCTTGGCGGCCTCGCGCAGGGCGAGGATCTCCGCGTGCGCTGTCGGGTCGCCGTGCGCCTCGCGTTCGTTGCGGCCGCGGCCGAGCACCGCGCCGTCCGGGCCGAGCACCACGCACCCCACCGGCACATCCCCGGTGTCGATCGCCAGGGCCGCCTCGGCCAGGGCCAGCCGCATGGCGGGCTCGTACCGACGAAGCGCGGGGTCGAACGGGGGCTCGGGCACCGGCAGGGGCATCGTGCTCAGCGGACCGTCTCCAACTCGTCCGCGCAGCCCAGACGTTCCGCTATCACCGCGATCGCGTCCGCCGGCAGACCCGCCTCGCCCGCGAGGTCGGCCAGCAACTGGGCCGACACCCCCAGGTCCACGAGCACCGTCTCGTCGCCCGCGGGGCCGGGCGGCAGCACGGCCTCGTCGTCCTCCTCCAGGCCGTCCAGCACATCGGCCGTCAGCAACGCGTCCGCGTAGGCGCTGCGGGAGACCGCGGCCACGTCGGAGACGTAGATACGCGGGTCCTCCTCACCGTCCACTCGGACGACCGCGAACCAGGTGTCCTCCTGTTCGACGAACAGAAGCACCGGTTCGTCGTCCACCGCCGCCGACCGTGCCAGCGCGGTCATCCCCGCCGAGTCCTCGACATCGTCGAGGTCGGCTTCACGGGCCTCCCACTGCTCGTCTGTACGTACGAGCACTGCGGCGAAGTACGCCACGGGACTCTCCAAGATCGTTCGCTTCGGCGTTGTCCCTCGCATCGTGGCAGATACCGGACCACGACGACGGGAATTGGCGCACGTTGCCGAACAAGGTCGCCGAGACGATCGAGGATCGCTCGCATTCAGTAACGGAACGTACGCATCCGCATCATCTGTCGTAGCCGCTCGTTGCGCGCGCGTCGCGGCTGGATGCGGGCTCGCAACTCGCGCGCCTCGGCCAGTTCGCGCAGGAAAAGCGTGCGGCGGCGCCGCCGGGCCGCCTCCTCCTCGCGACGCTGGGCCGCCGTCGTTCGAGGTTCCCGACTCTCCATCACCACGCCCCAGGACTCGAAAGGCCGCCGAAACCGACGTGGCTGTAGTTCCCGGGACACGCCGGCTCAGTCATCCCTCCGGCAGACCACACCGGAAGGGCATTCACAAATGGGTGTAACAATCATAATTCGCCCGACATTCCCGCATGCACCCGAGTCGGACCGTCCGCACGGCCGACGAATGCCGCCGAAGACAGCCCGAATCCGACAACCCCGCAGGGCCGCCGGGCAGGCCAAACGGCTAATGTCGCAGCATGCGGATTCACGTCGTCGACCATCCTCTGGTGGCCCACAAGCTCTCCACCCTGCGCGACCGGCGCACCGACTCGCCGACCTTCCGGAGGCTCGCCGACGAACTGGTCACGCTGCTCGCCTACGAGGCGACCCGCGGGGTACGCGTCGATCCGGTGGCGATCAGCACGCCGGTCAGCGAGACCACCGGCGTCAAGCTCTCCTACCCGCGGCCCCTGGTGGTGCCGATCCTGCGGGCCGGCCTGGGCATGCTCGACGGCATGGTGCGGCTGCTGCCCACCGCCGAGGTCGGTTTCCTCGGCATGATCCGCAACGAGGACACCCTCGAACCGTCGACCTACGCCACCCGGATGCCCGACGACCTCAGCGGCCGGCAGGCGTACGTACTGGACCCGATGCTGGCCACCGGCGGCACGCTGATCGCGGCCACCAAGCTCCTCCTGGAGCGCGGCGCGCACGACGTGACCGCGATCTGCCTGCTCGCCGCCCCCGAGGGGGTCAAGGTGATGCAGGAGGCGTTCCAGGACACGCAGGCCAACGTCACCGTCGTGACCGCCTCGATCGACGAACGCCTCAACGAGCACGGCTACATCGTGCCGGGCCTCGGCGACGCCGGCGACCGGCTGTACGGCACCGCCGGCTAGAGCGGCACCGGCCCGGCATACCGCCGTCCGAGGTCGATCCCGCTCGCGGTTCCCGCACGGGAGCAAGGCCCTTCCCCGTCAGGCCGAACGCCGGATGCGCGGCGGCATGCCTCGGCGCATGCTGGAGGTGTGCCCGGGGCTGGGCAGGAGCCCCGCAGGCACCCCGGGACTGTTTGCCGATGCTGCGAAGGTACGACCCACCTTTGCTCCGGCGGGGGTCCCACAGGGGAGAGAGAGTGGCCGGTCCCCCCGCGGCCGCTCCCTCTCCCCTATTGTTTCTCCCCGATACCTCAATCGGGGAGGCGAGGACATGCAGGCGCAGACCAAGAGGATCCTGACGCTGCTCCTGATCGTTTTCGTCATCTACACGATCATCGCCACGCCGGAAAAGGCCTCCGACCTCGTCGCGCAGTGGTTCCAGGCGATGTCGTCCGCCGCCAAGTGGTGCGGCGACACGATCAGCGGCTGGGCGAGCTGAGGCGCGCACGTCGAGAGGTGGGGGCGGGGCCGGTCACCGGCTCCACCATCGACCCGCACGCGATACGTCGCTACCTGCTGCCGACCGAGATCTGCGCGATAGCCGTGCGCCGGCACTGGGCGATCATCCTGCGCCCGCTGGCGACCACCGCGCTCGGACTGATCCTGCTCATCGCGCTGCTCGTGTACTTCCCGGCCGAGAACCTGGCCGTGCACTACGGCGTGTGGCCGATCGGGGCCGGGCTCCTGCTGTGGTGCTCGGTACACGTGCTCACCTGGCGCAACGACTACTTCATCGTGACCGACAAGCGGATCATCCTGACCACCGGGCTGATCGCCAAGAAGGTCAACATGATGCCGCTGACCAAGGTGACCGACATGAGCTACCGGCGCACACCGGGCGGCCGAATACTCGGGCACGGGACGTTCGTGATGGAGTCGGCCGGGCAGGATCAACCTCTCAAGGAGGTCGGGTTCGTCCCCCGACCCGACGCGGTCTACCTCAAAGTGTGCGATCAGCTGTTCGGTCCCGGTGTCGATCCCGGTGTCGACTAATCGGCAGAACCGGCGAGTAACGCGAAACGGCTGGTAAAACCTCGAATTTTCTTTGCGGTGATTCGCGGCTTTCGTACTGTCGACATGCCGCTAGATACACCCGCATCACCTGACAAATCGGGGATGTCGCAAGGGGTTTGGGGCGGTTCCCCTCGCCGGTAAGGGGCTACCGAACGACGGCTGCCGTTCCACCATGGCCGGCAGCGGCCAGGTTCCGCTCCAGGACCGACGAGGAGGTGGGCTCTCCAGTGCTGCTGCGAGATGCTTCCCACGAGGGCACGGCCGGCTCGACCGCCGACCGCGCCGCGCCCGCGCGCCTTCCCCGTACCGGCATCCCCCGCGCCCGCGCGGTCAGGGGTTCCGGCACCGACACCCCTCAGGACACGCGCACGCTGTCCCGAACCCTCCTGCTCCGCCTCACCGATGTCGTCGAGGGATCGGCCGAGCACGCCTACGTGCGCAGCACCCTGGTCGAGCTGAACCTGCCCCTGGTGCGCTTCGCGGCCAACCGCTTCCGCAGTCGCACGGACCAGTACGAGGACGTGCTCCAGGTGGGCACCATCGGGCTGATCAAGGCGATAGACCGCTTCGACCCGCATCGCGGCGTCGAGTTCCCCACCTACGCCGTGCCGACCATCATCGGCGAGATCAAGCGCTTCTTCCGGGACACCTCGTGGAGCGTGCGGGTGCCCCGCCGGCTCCAGGAGCTGCGCCTGGCCCTGGCCGAGGCCACCGAGCAGTTCAACCACAAGTACGACCGTGCCCCGACGGTGGTCGAGCTGGCCAAGCACCTGAACCTGACGGTCGAGGAGATCCTCGAGGGCATGGAGGCGGCGAACGCCTACTCCCCCGCGTCGCTGGACGCACACGACCTCGACGACGATCGCGACAACGCGCTGATCGCCCGGCTCGGCCAGGAGGACGAGGCGCTCGACGGCGTCGAGTACCGCGAGGCGCTGCGACCGCTGCTCGCCCGGATGAGTCCGCGCGACCGGCAGATCATCATGCTGCGCTTCTTCGGCAACATGACGCAGTCACAGATCGGCGAGCGGCTCGGCATCTCGCAGATGCACGTCTCCCGCCTGCTGGCCCGCGCGCTGGCGCGCCTGCGCGCCGATCTGTCCGCCTGAGCGGTCCCGACCTCGACCCGCGCCTCGACCGATGCCCGGCAAGGCCACTGACGATCCGTCAGCGGCCTTGCCGGGTGCCGGCTCGAGCCCGGAGGCCGGGGGCTCGGACCCGCCCGGGCGTCGCGTCGCGTCGCTCAGAGGGCGAGGAGCCGGGCCCGGAGCTTGTATTCCGTGATCGGGTCGATGTTCAGACCCTTGCGCAGGTAGTTGTCGAACGAGCCGTACTTCTTCCGCACCTGGCCGAACGCCGTGTCCAGGTACGACTTCTGCACGTACAGGAGCGGGTCCATCAGGGTCGGGTCCTGCATCAGACCGGCGGCCTTCAGACCTGCCTTCGTACCCTCGTTGCGGGCCCGGAGGTTGTCGTTGCTGGCCAGGTAGTCGCCGTAGACGGTGGCGTCGTCGACACCCAGCGCCTTCAGGACGACCGCGGTCATCCAGCCGGTGCGGTCCTTGCCCGCCGTGCAGTTGTAGATCACCGACTTTCCGTCCGCGATGTCCCGGAGCACGGTGGCGAACTGCGCGCGCTGGGCCGGGTCGTCGACGAAGCCCCGATAGATGTTCTCCAGCGCGGCCGCGGCCTTGCCGTTGCCCAGCAGTTCCTGCTGCTTGATCGGATCCCGGCTGCCCACCGCGGCGTTGGTGATGTTGGTCAGGTTGCCGTCGGCGATCGGCAGGTTCTCGACCACGGTGCCGGCGGGCAGCTTGTTCACGCCGTTGGCGGCGATCTCGGTGTCCGTACGGAAGTCCGCAGACACGTCCAGGCCCAGGCTCGCGAGGCGGGCCACGTCCGCGTCGGTCGCCTTGCCGAGCGCGTCGGTGCGGAAGACCTGGCCGTACTTGACGGTCAGGCCCCGGCTCGTGCGGTAGCCGCCGATGTCGCGGGCGTTCGGCGCGCTCTGCAGGCCGAGCGAGCGCGGTGCGGTGACCATGCCTACGAACGGGCCGGTCGGGGTGATGTTGAAGTACCAGCGCTTGGCCGGGTCCAGGCCGGACACGGTCAACGAGTTGCCGTTGGTGGTCCCGACGAGCGAGGTGAAGCGGTCCACGTCGGTGGACGCGTACACGTGCATCGGGCCGGGCCGGCGGTCGGTCCAGGTGACCGTGTACGTACCGTCCGCGTTGGCCGTGGCCGACGCACTCGTGACGATGCCGAGGCCGCCTCGGGCCGAGACGTTGGCATCGCTGTCGCCCGTGCCGGCCGAGGCCTGGGCCGAGGTGACCGCGACGGAGCCGCCGAGCGTGAGAGCCGCCGTGACGGCGATGGTCGCGAGGCGGGTGGTGCGTATGCGCATGCGGTTGTGCTCCCGAAGAGGAAGTGCTCGTAAGCGCGCGGGAACCACCTGGAAAACAACCGGTCGTTGCTACCGCGCGCCGGGCACCACTGTAGTGAGGACGGGTCACCCACTCCAGACGGTGGCGTATGGAGAGACGAACGCATCATCGCCGGCACCGCCGGCTCGTCGCTGCCGGCGGCCACGGGGATCTCCAACCGACCGTATTTCCCGCCCACTTGGTGACGCGGCCGACGCATCCGCCGCATCCGGGACATCCGCGGCCAGGACGGGGAACGCCGACACGGTGCTCGGGAGTTTCCCTGATACGCCGTCAAATAGGTACCGAGCACCGGGATTCCGGGTAGGAGCCCGCCGTCCGCACGGTGGTCGGGACGACCCTGGGGCAAAGTGGGGACCAATGCGCGCGCGTGGGCACACGGGCACGGGCCGTGCACGCTATACCTGTTGATACTTGTCGCACGGGTGGGAGGACGCACGCCCACCGGCGACACGACGGGACCGGCTCGCCGGCCGGCCCGAGGCGAAGGAGGAAGCCGTGCCGGACGGTACCAGCAAGCGCCACACCCCCGGCGATGGTTCGCCGGCCGAGCCCATCCCGCGAGCACAGGGTCCACGACGTCCCGCACCGGTCGGTCGCGAACGTCCCGATCCCGACTACGATCGCCGACCGGACCCGGACTACGACCGCCGGGTCGACCCGGACTACGACCGCCGCCCCGACTCGGAGTACGACCGCAACGGGGCCTCGCCCGAGGGCCCGATCGGTTACCCGGACTCGGCGCCGGATCAGCCCGGCCGCCGATCCGGCCGCGCGCGGCGGGTCGCGAACTGGTTCGGCTTCGGCGCACCGGCCGAGGAGGACGAGCCGGATCCGTACGACCGCCGGCCCGGCTTCGGGCGGCGCGATCCGTACGAGGCCGATGCCGGGGTGTACGACCAGGGCCCGGACTACGACACCGACTATGACTCGGCGCCGCCCCCGACGTCGGGACGCACTCGGCGGCGGACCGGCTCCTCGCACTGGGAAGACGTGATGCTCGGCTCGTCGCCGTCACCCGGCACGCCGATGTCGGACACCATTCCCGGCGACACGATGCCACCGGACCGACTGCACCGCGGGCCGCAGGGCGTACTCCCGCCGTCACGCGGAAGCACCCGTCCGGGACGCCGCGAGGACCCGACGCCCCGGTGGCAGCCCGACGCCGAAGACGACATCGCCCCCGCGGATCCGATGGACCCGGTCGATCCGCTCGACCCGGGACCGAGCCCGTCGTCCGAACGCCGCCCGGCCTACCCGCCGATCCCCAAGCACAGGCCGGCCCCGGCGGCCGAGTCCGACCGGCCGACCACCCTCGACAAGGTGCCGCCCCGCGGTGACGCCGACGATGTTCGACGGCTCGACTCCGCGACCGCACCGGAATCGGACGACGACGACGCCGAGCCGGGAACCTCGTTCATCCCGGTGCCCGATGCCCCCCGCGTCCCCTACCGCCCCGGGCCGGCGGCCGAGAGTGCCGGGGACGAAGTACCGCGAAGGATGCTGCGCATGTTGCCCCCACCCGCCCTCGCCGACGGCGGCGGCATGGTCGTCGACGGTGGCCGGCTCGGCCGGTTGAACGTCCGCGCCGCCGGCGTCCGCGGCGAACTGCACCAGCAACAGGGCCTGCCGCGGCAGAACTGCTTCGCGGTCGGCCCGGACCCCAGCGCGCGCTGGACCATCGCGATCGTCTGCGACGGGGTCGACAACGCGCACGCGTCCGAACTCGCCGCCCAGATCGCGGTCCGCAGCGCCTACCGCACCGTCGCCAGGATGGTCGCCCGCGAGCGACACGAGAACTGGGACTGGGCCGGCGTGCAGGCCGAGGTCGAGGACGACCTGCGCACCCGACTCGCCGCCACCGCGGACCGGGCGCACGAGCTGGGCCGCTCCGAACCCGCGACGCGCCTGGCGATATTGGTCACCGCCGCGGATCCCCTGGAGGACGACCGGGTCGACATGGCCGTCCTCGGCGACAGCACCGTGCTCCGCCTGGCCCAGGGGGGCTGGCGCGCGCCGCTGGGAATCCGGGACACGACGGCGGAGACCGCCCCGGCCGCCATCCCCGACCAGGCGGGCGACGATCAGCTGCGCATCTGCCGGACCACCTGGCGTCCGACCGACGTCCTGGTCATGATGACCGGCGGCTTCGCCGAAGCTCTCGGTCAACCGACGGCCGGGCTCGCCCCACGCCTCGCCGAGGATTGGCGTACTCCGCCATCGCTGTTCGACTACCTGCGCGACGTGGACGAGGGTCTTCGCCTGCGCGAGGACGACGGTTGCGTCGTCGCACTCTGGCCCTCGGCGTGACCCCTTGACGCATTGACGCGCCATTTCGGGCGGTGAACATCAATGCGATGAATATCGATTCACCGCATACCGCGTACCTCGGGCGGGACCCCGAACAATTGGGGCCCGCCCGTCGGTATGTCAGCTCACGGCAATGAGCACGGCAATCGCGACCACGATGATCGCGACCACGACACCGGCGATCAACAACACCGGCGGGGTGCTGCGTCGGGCCGGTTCGCCGGGGGCCGCGGGGCGGTCCTCGTTGACGAAAGCCCGGAACATCTGAGTGCTGGCTGCGGGATCCATCTCGTTGTCAGGCATGCGCACGACCATACCGCCGCACTCGAAAAACGCAAAAGGCCCGCCCCCGAAAAGGGGGCGGGCCTTTCACACGTAGATTCCGGCGGCGTCCTACTCTCCCACACCCCTTCGAGTGCAGTACCATCGGCGCTGGAGAGCTTAGCTTCCGGGTTCGGAATGAGACCGGGCGT
>NZ_JBVHLU010000203.1:0-8882 GCF_055558835.1 Embleya sp. NPDC025285 | reverse complement strand
CCCCCCCCCCCCCCCCCCACCCCCCCCCCCCCCCCCCCCCCCCCCCCCCCCCCCCCCCCCCCCCCCCCCCCCCCCCCCCCCCCCCCCCCCCCCCCGACGCCCCCAGTGCACACGGTCTCACCCAGCGGCACCGTTGCCTCCCGGCACCGTTGCCGGCGCCTGCCGCCTGACCGCACACTGCCGCCCTACTCCGTTTTTACGACCACTTCGCCGTCGAGCCCGCTGCCCCTTGCGCTGTGGCGCACCTCGTGCCGTCCCAGTCCTTCGACCCCGGACGCCCGGCTGCCGATGGTTGTTGGGCGACCGGGTCGCCTGAGCCGCCCCGCGCATGACCGGCTGGGCGTGGCCCTCCCCGTTCCACGCTGCGTCGGCGCCTGTGCTCGCGCCTCCGTTCGGGTCCGCCTGGCCTGCTTGGGGCAGGGCGACCGGGCCCTCCCGTGCCGGGCTCCCCGAGACCGGCATCCGGTGGCTCGCAAGCTGCCATCCGACGTGGCTTCCGGGTTCTTCGCCGTCGGGCTCGCTGCCGCCCGTGCCCGGGGGTACCTCGTGCCGCGCCGCTGTTGGGTTGGGGGCGGCCTGGTTGGGGTGTCTGGTTGTTTTGGGTGGGGGTGGAGTAGCATCCCGAGGAGTTGCTGAATCGTGTCAGCGTTGGTTCGGTCGGGTGGGTCGGCTGGGAAGGGGTCGTTGTGAAGTTGCATGTTCATGAGCGTGGGGACGGGGACAAGGTTGCGCTGCTCGTGCACGGAGGGATGTCGGATCACGGGACGTGGCACGCGTTGGAGGATGTGCTCGTGGCGCGGGGGTATCGGGTGTACGCGCCCGACCTGCGGGGGCACGGGCTGAGTGGGCGAGGCGAGTACAGGCCGGAGTTGATGGCCGACGACCTCGTCGAGAGCCTGCCCGTGGGCGCCGATGTGGCGATCGGGCACTCGCTCGGCGCGCTCGCGCTGTCGTTGGCCGTCGAGCGGTTGCGGCCGGGGAAGGCCGTGTACTCCGACCCGGGCTTTCGGCTTGCCACCGTGCCCGCCGGGGCCTACGAGGGAATGCGGGCGATGGTGGCCAACGCCTCCTCGGAGAGCATTCGTGCGATGAACCCGAGGTGGTCCGAGGCGGACGTGCGGGCCGAACTCGAGGGCTTCCGCAAGTTCGACCTGAGCTTCCTGGCCGAACTCGGCGACTTCGACGGGGAGTACGTCCCCGCCGCGCCGGTGGTGCCGAGTCTGGTCCAGTCCGCGGCGAACAGCTTCATCATGACGCCCGAGCTCAACGAGGAGCTGCGCGCGAACGGCTTCGAGGTGCGTGTGGTGGACGACGTCGCGCACTGCATCCACCGCGACGACTTCGACGCGTTCCTGAAGTCGCTCGATGGCTGGATCTGACCCACTCCCGGCGGAGCGGGCCGACCTCCCGCGCGGTACGCCCCCGCCTGATCGCCCCGGGCGAGCGGCGGTACCACGCGGGAGGCGCGTCGGCGCGCCGGTTCGGCCCGGAGCGAACTCGATTCGCCGACGTGCGTGCCATCGATATGGTCCCGATATGGGGCGATCGAGTGGTGTGTCGAGTGGTGAGTCCGGTGGTGCGTCGCGCGTGGTCGAGGTGGGCGGGATTCGCCTGGTGCACGACGTGTGGGGCGAGCCGCAGGCCCCACCGCTGGTGCTGTTGCACGCGCTCGGCGAGGATGCGCGGGACTGGGCCCGGATAGCCGAGACCCTGGCCGAACAATGGCGGGTGTACGCGGTCGACCTGCGTGGGCACGGGCGCAGCGACTGGCCGGGTGACTACTCGCTCGAACTCATGCGGGACGACCTGGTCGGCTTCCTGGACGCGCTCGGTCTGGAGCGGGTGGACCTGATCGGGCACTCGATGGGCGGCATCGTGGCCTATCTCATCGCGCAGGAACATCCGGATCGGGTGGGCCGGTTGGTCCTGGAAGACGTATCCGTCCCGCTGCCGCGCGAGGCCGTGCCGCCGAGCCGACCCGAAGGCGAACTCGGCTTCGACTGGGACATGGTCGTCGCCATCCGCAAGCAGATCGACAGCCCCGACCCGCAGTGGTGGGACCGCCTGGGCCGGATCACCGCCCCCACCCTCGCCGTGGCCGGCGGTTCGACCAGTCACATCCCGTACGAGCGCATCACCGAGTGGTCCCGTCGCCTTCCCGATGCCCGAGTGGTGACCATCCCGGCCGGCCACCTGATCCATGCCGTCGAGCCGGACGCCTTCACCGAGGTGGTCCAGACCTTCCTGCGCACCCCTCCGCGCGAAGACCGCCACCCGCACTGACCCCGGACATCCGCGCGACCCGGGTACACACACCCGGACGCCGGACGCCGGCCTCCCGCACGCGGCCCGTCGCCGGCCGCCCGCCGCACTCGGACCCACGCCCGTACTCGTTCCCGTCCCTTCCGCCGTGTGCCCAAGCGCCCGAGCGCCCAAGCGCGCGACTGCGCGAGTGCCCGACTGCCCGACCGCTCGACTGCCCGACTGCCCGACTGCCCGACTGCCCGAGCGCCCGAGCGCCCGAGCGCTCGACTGCGCGCGTGCCCGACCGGCCGAGCCCCCGAGCGCCCGGCCACCCAGCCGCGCCCGCCAACCCCGTCGTCATCCGAAACAGCACAGCACAGCACAGAGCACCCCCTGACCGGCCGGATCAGCGCCCCCTGCCACCACGGCGCGAATTCACACGGTCGACGTCCGTTGTTGGCGATACGGATGATCCACATGGGTTTTCCACCCAATACCGTGCGCATGCCCCCCAACCGACAGCGCCGGAGAACCACCATGTGCCAACAGCACGACGACGATTGCGCCCAGCCCGTCACACCGTTGTCCGGGCCCGCCCGGAGGGCGTTCCTGCGCTCCGCGGCCCTGGCCGGCGCCGGCGCCGCCGTGGTGGGTGCGGTCGGCATCTCGCCGGCCGCCGCCGCGGCAGCCGACGACGAAGCCGCCGCCGCGGGGGCGGTGGACGCGCAGCACCTGCCGGACTGGCGTCCGGATCGGGACAGTCGACGGTTCACGCTGGTGGTGATGCCCGACACGCAGTACATGTTCGACGAGGCGAGCATCACGACCGCTCCGATCGAGGCGTCCTTCCGGTACATCCTGGAGCACGCCCGCGACGACAACATCGTCTTCATGTCGCACCTGGGCGACCTCACGCAGAACGGCCGCAAGGCCGAGTTCGACGGGATCGGCCGGGCGTTCGAGTTGTTGGACCGCAAGGGCGTCGCGTACAGCGTGATGGCCGGCAACCACGACATCGACTCCAACACCGACGACCGGCGCGGCCGGTCGCCGTACCTGGACACGTTCGGCCCACAGCGCTTCCGCGGCAAACGCTCCTTCGGCGGGGCGACCCCGGACGGATACAACACCTACCACCTGTTCCAGGCGGCGGGCCGGGAATGGCTCGTTCTCGCGTTGGACTGGCGGCCCTCGCCGGCCGGCATCGCGTGGGCGAAGAAGGTGATGGCCGAGCACCCGCACACGCCGGTGATCCTGACCACCCACGAACTGGTCTCGGCCGACCGGCCGGGCCAGGAGGCGGAATTCTCGGAGCACGGAAGGCAGTTGTGGAACGACCTGATCAAGAGCAGCGATCAGATCTTCCTCACGCTCAACGGCCACTACTGGCCCGCCGGTCGCACCACGCAGCGCAACGACGCCGGAGGTGACGTGCACCTGCACATCACCAACTACCAGAACCGCTACTTCGGCGGCGCCGCGATGATCCGGCTCTACCACTTCGACCTCGATCGCGACACGATCGACGTCGAGACGCTCTCCCCGTGGATCCTCGGCCGCAGCAACCGCGGGCTCAACGAACTCGAACGCCGTGAGATGGAGTTGACCGGACCGCAGGACTACTTCTCGGTACCGATCGACTTCGAGAAGCGCTTCGCGCGGTTCGCCCCGATACCCCAGCGCCCGGCCCGCCCGGCGCAGCGCATGGTGGTGCCCGGCACGGTCGCCTACTGGCGCTTCGACGGCGCGCACCAGGACGGCGCGCCGATTCCCGGTGCGCAGCGCTTCGCGGACCTGTCCGGGCGCGGCAACGATCTGACGCTGGTGCCGGCGCCGGGAGCCGCGGCGGGTGCCGTCAGTTGGTCCCACCAGTACCACCCCAATCAGCCCGGGCACGGCAGCATCCGGCTGGCCGGCGGCAAGTCCCCGCTGCGGGGCGGCCACCTCCAGACCGCCGCCGGAGCCCCGTTGAACACCGCGACGTTCCGTTCCGGATACACGATCGAGGCGTTCTTCAAGCTGCCCGCCGACTGGGACGGGGGCCGCGACGCCTGGTCGGCGCTGCTGAGCCGCTGGGGCATGAGCGGCGAGGCCCGCAAGCCCAACGGCGATCCGCAGGAGCCGGTGGTCACGCTGAGCCTGTCCGGTGGCCGTGAACTCCAGTGGTGTGTCTACCCGTTGAACAGCGACGGGTCGGCGACCAACTGGGGCCACGAGTTGGCGCTGGACACGTGGTGGCACGTCGCCGTGGTCAACGACGCGCGGCAGACCACGATGTACGTCGACGGTTGCCCGGTGGTGCGCAACCCGACGGCACGCTCGACCGGCCTCACCACGCTCAACCTGCCGTGGATGCTTGGCGGTTACGCGTACGACGGCAAGCTCGACCAGACCATCAATGCCTGGGTGGGGGACGTGCGGATCGTCGAACGCGCGCTGCGGCCGGACGCGTTCATGATCGCCCGGTAACCGGCGATCCGTGGCGTGGGTTCGACGCGTGGCTCCTAGCCGTCGACCCGAGCCGTCGACCCGAGCCGTCGACCCGAGCCGTCGACCCGAGCAATCCGACCCGCGGCATCGATCCACCGGGATCGGTCGGGAGCGAGCGTCGCGACGACGCGACGCTCGCTCCCCACCCGCCCCTCAACCGCCGAATCGTGCTCGCAGTTCGCGTTTGAGCACCTTGTGGCTCGGGCCCAGAGGCAGTTCGGTGACGAACTCGACGCGGCGCGGATATTTGTGGCGGCCCATGCGATCTCGGGCCCAGGCGATGAGTTCGGCCCCCGTCGGGGGCGGGTCGGTGGTCGGGGCGAGGACGATCACCGCGCAGATCTCCTCGCCGAGCAGCCGGTCCGGCAGGCCGATCACCGCTGCCTGGGAGATGGCCGGGTGGCGCAGCAGCACCTCCTCGATCTCGCGCGGGTAGATGTTGAAGCCGCCTCGGATGACGATGTCCTTCTTGCGGTCGAGGATCGTGACGTACCCGTCGGCATCCTTGATGCCCACGTCCCCGGTGCGGAACCAGCCGTCCACGAGGGCCTCGGCGGTGGCCTCGGGGCGATTCAGATAGCCGGTGAAGACGTTGTGGCCCCGGACGACGATCTCGCCCGACTCGCCCGGCGCCAGCAATTCGATCGCGTCCTCGGTCTCGGCCCGGGCGATCTCGACGTCGACGCCCCACACCGGGTGTCCGACGGTGCCGGGCCTGGCGCCGAAGACCTCCTGGTTCACGGAGGCGGTCGGGGACGTCTCGGACAGGCCGTACCCCTCGTACACGATGGCGCCGAACGCCGCCTGGAACCGTTCCAACACCGGTACGGGCAACGACGCCCCGCCGGACAGACACAGGCGCAGTTCGGGCAACGCCGTTGCGGTGCGGGCGGCGTCGACCAGTGAGATGTACATCGTCGGCACGCCGTGGAAGGTGTTGACGCCCTCGGCGACCATCAGCGCGATCGCCGTTACCGGGTCGAAGCGCGGCAGCAGGACCAGGGTCGCGCCCACCCGCCAGGTCGAGTTCATGCTCACCGTCTGGCCGAACGCGTGGAACAGCGGAAGCGCGCCGAGCGCGATGTCGTCCGGGAGGGCGTGGTTCGCGTCGAGTGCGCTGACGGTCGCGTTCATGACCAGGTTCAGGTGGCTGAGCACGGCGCCTTTGCGCGTGCCGGTGGTGCCGCTGGTGTAGAACACGACAGCCGGGTCCTCCGGGGCGCGGGTGGCATACCCGACCATCGGCTCGACCGCGTCGCCCAGTTCCTCCAACCGCTCGGGAACGTCGGCGACTTCCGCGATCCCCTCGGCTCCCGCGATCCCCACCTCCTCGGTTCCCGCGACCTCCTCGATCCCCGCGATCCCCGCGATCCCCGCGATCCCCATGTCGTTCGGGATGGGGTCGCCCGCCGCTTCCTCCGACCGCCCGATCGTGAGCATCCGCACCCCGGTCGCGCGGGCCGCCCGTTCGCCGACCGCGCGGTGCCTGTCGTGGCACAGCAGCAACTTCGCGCCGCTGTCGCGCAGCACGTACGCGGTCTCGTCCGAGGTGAGCAGGAGATGGACCGGGACGACCACGGCCCCGGTGGCCAGGATCGCGTAGTAGGCGCGTGGGAATTCGGCGGTGTTGGGTGCCATCAGCGCGACCCGGTCTCCCGGCCGTACCCCGATTCGGATCAGTGTGGCGGCCTGCACCCGGGCCTGGCGCCACAGGTCGGCGAAGCCGATCCGCACGTCGCCCTCGACCAGTGCGATGTGATCGGGCCTGCGCCGAGCCGCCTCGGCGAGGATCGCGGCGAGGGACAGAGAGGTCATTCGACGGTGCTCCTTTCCCCGGCTTCCGGCCTTTTCCGCGACCATCATCCGACCGGGGCTACGCGCCGAAGCGCAGCGGTTCGCCGGTTTCCAGGAGCGTCTTGAGGTTGGAGAGGATCATCGGCCAGCCCTCCCGAACGCTCTTGAGCATCTCGGAATCGGCCGCGAAGCCGTCGTGCAGGACACGGAGCGCGACCACTTCGCCGAGCGGTACCAGGTCGAAGGAGACCCGGGAGATCGGCTCCCGGCGGTGCTCGGCCAGTTGTTCCGGGCTCCAGCCGAACATCTCGCCGATCTCGGGCTCGTAGTTGTGCCAGGTGTAGGCCAGTCGGACCGGCGGTTCGGCCGTCAGGACCACCTGGCCGGCGTCGCGGGGAGCCATCCGGGGCGCCATCGACCAGCGGACCGGCGAGCCGACCTGCCAGTCGGACTCCGGTCCCGAGCCGTCGAAGTAGCGACTGATCTCGGTCCGGTCGGTCAGCGCGTGCCACAACACCTCGGGGGTGGTGCGGATGTACAGGACATAGGTGAACTGCGTGTCGGACACGGGGTTTCTCCCAAGTGGGGCGGCATCGCTCACGGGGCGACCGATGCCCGGGGATCGCCTTCGTCCAACTATCCGACGGTTCGGCCCGGTCGTCCGGTACCGTGCGCGCGCCACGCCGTAGGAGCGTGCCGAACCACCCGGAGGTGGGCCGGTCCGCCGGTCGGCTCCGCGCGGACGACACCCGCCGCTCACCGGGAGTGGGCGGCCCGTGTTCGGGCGGGCCGAACGGGTCACGGCCATCGTCGTCGTCCGTGAGAGGGTCGTGTGCCCCGTGGGAGGTATCCGGATCGCCTGCGGCGCTGCACCGGTCGGCCGATGTGCGCGAGCATTCGAGGGCTCCAGGATCGGACCATGACCGGATCCCCACCACGCCGGAGGGCCGCACCATTCGCTCTCGCCCTCTCCCTGGCACTCGCCTTGGCCCTGCCCACAACAGCGGCATCGCCCGCCTTCGCCTCCGCCCCCACCACGACACAGGTGTCCGCCGGCTCCGCCGCCACCCCGCGCACCTCGCTGCCCCGTCCCACCGGCCCCCATGCCGTCGGCCGGGAAACCCTCCACCTCGTCGACCGATCCCGGCGCGACCCGTGGGTGCCGGAGGCCGAAGCGCGTGAACTGATGGTCGGCATGTTCCATCCGGCCCGGCCCGGCACCGGTACGCCCGCGCGCTACGCCACGCTCGAGGAGGCCCGGCTGCTTGTGGCGGATCGGGGGCTGGGCGGCGTGCTCCCGGCCGAGACGCTGAGCGCCACCGGCATCGACGTCGCGGTCGACGCACGGCCCGCGCGTGGCCGGTTTCCGCTGGTCGTGTTGTCCCCGGGATTCGGTGTCTCGGCCTACACGCTCACCGGCCTGGCCGAGGAACTCGCGAGTCGGGGGTACGTGGTGGCCGCCGTCGACCACGCCTACGAGTCCGTGGGCACGGCCTTCCCCGGTGGACGGATGCTCACGTGCGTGGCATGCGAGAAGGCGCGTACCGAGGCGGATCTCGCGGCGGTGACGGCGGGCCGGGCCAAGGATGTGTCCTTCGTCCTGGATCGGCTCACCGGATCACGCCCGGCCTGGCGGTACGCCGCCCTGATCGACCGCAGCCGGATCGGCATGGTCGGCCACTCGATCGGCGGCGCGAGTGCGGCGGCGGCGATGGCGGTCGATCCGCGCATCCGGGCGGGCCTGAACATCGACGGCGCGTTCCACTCCGCCGTACCCGAAGAGGGCCTGCACAGAGGGCCGTTCCTGATGCTCGGCACGGACGACGACACGCACCGTCCCGGTGGCACGGACCGAAGCTGGGACGAGGCATGGAGCCGACTCGACGGCTGGAAGCGGTGGTTGACCGTGGCCGGCGCGAACCACTACACCTTTACCGACTTCCCGGTCTTCCTCGACGAACTCGGTCCGCCCGGAACCCCGTCACCGCCCACCACCCTCACCGGCCGTCGCGGGTTGGACCTGACCCGTGTCTACGTCGGGGCGTTCTTCGAACTCCACCTGAAGTGTGTTCCCCAGCCCCGGCTGACGGGCCCCACGTCGGCCGATCCGGAAGTGCGATTCCACAACCCGTGACGGGCCTTCGAGCCGATCCCCTTCCCCGGAACGGACCCGACCGCCTTCGGATCGAGTAATCCAGGCCGACCCTCCGGACCCGAAGACGGTCCGCCCGCCCCGAAAGGAGTGTGGCACGGGGGGGGGGGGGGGGGGGGGGGGGGGGGGGGGGGGGCGGGGGGGAAGGGGGGGGGGGGAGGGGGGGGGGGGGGGGTGGGAGGGGGGTGGGAGAGAAAAAACC
>NZ_JBVHLU010000202.1:0-9163 GCF_055558835.1 Embleya sp. NPDC025285 | reverse complement strand
AGAAAAACCCCCTCCCCCCCCCACCACCCCTCCTCCCTCCCCCGGGTGCGCGGGGCTCTTTTTTCCGTCCGACTTTTCCCCTCCCCCGCCCCCCCCCCCCCCCCCCGGCCGGCGACGTACTAGGAGGCGACGATGTTCTCCGCCTGCGGGCCCTTCTGGCCCTGCGTGACGTCGAAGGTCACCTTCTGCCCCTCGAGAAGCTCACGGTACCCACTGCCGGAGATGTTCGAGTAGTGGGCGAAGACGTCGGGGCCGCCGCCGTCCTGCTCGATGAAACCGAAGCCCTTTTCGCTGTTGAACCACTTCACGGTGCCACTGGCCACGGTCGAACTCCTCGATCAGATAAATGGAATCGCGCCACGCGAGGTGCGGGCCCGGAGGTGATCGCCATGGTCCGAGAAGCGCTGTGGACAGCAAAATCGCCCGTGATCGCGATCACGGGCGAACGAACGTCGAGCCACGACTACTGGGGAACGACCGTACCCGAGCAGGGTTCGCCGCGCCATGTCCCCGACCAAACAGTCACGAGCGCAACACCGGCTCGGGGGTCCGACAGCGCCCATGGGCACGGATTTCGGTCGAACTCCCGGAGTGCGCACCCGTCTGCCGACGGTTCGACGAAATTCCGGCTATCCCTCCCCCGCTCGTTGGGCCATGCTTGGTCGGTCAGGGGGGATCGGTGCGAACGGGCGCAAGCCCCACCGATCGGGCACCGCACGAGGAGCCACGAAACCTGTGACCACACGGCCGAACCACGATTTCGAGGACCGTCGCACGTTCGAGGGCTGGGGCACCGTCCCCTGGCCGCTGCTGCAGGCGAATGAGCTCGCCAGGCTGGATCTGCCCCGTAACCCCGCCGCACGCGTCGTCGCGCGCGTGCGCGGCCGGGACTGTGACAACGAGAACGTCGTGCGCGCGCTGTACGACGCACGCGATTCAATGCCCGACGGCGCCGGCATCGAGGAACTCCTCACCGCCCGCGGCGACCGACACGTCTGCTCGGGATGCGACGCCCGCACCGAGCAGGTGACGACGCGATGCGGCGACGGCCGGAATCTGTGTCCGGCCTGCCTGACCGTCACGATGATCACTCTCACCCAGGCGAGGGCCCGCGAGGAACGGGCCCGGCAGGCCGCGTGGGCGCGCGAGGTACTCGCCGACCCCACGTCGACGTGGGTGCACGTGGACGCGACGCCCGGGAGCACGGCACCCGACGGGCGATCGGGCCCGGCCGCCGCCGCCACCGTCACCGTCACCGCGATCGACCGCTCGCGGACACCCCTGCCGCCGCTGTCGATACCCCTGGTCACCGTGTCCCCGCACGCCCCCTCGCGGGCCGCCGCGAGCCGGGAGACGCACCAGGCCGTCACGAGCCGGGACCCGGACGAGACCGTCGCGTCGAGGTGGCGAGGGCGGCGCCTGATCGTCTGGGACCACGGCCACGGACGGATCCTGACCGCCTGGTCCGAGCGCGTCGACGTGCGCTTGCGCTGCGACTACCAGGACATGCTCCACCACCGCCTGCCCGCCTGGCGCGGCCTGGTCGACGCCACCGGGAATCCCGTGCGCGAATGCCTGCCCCCGGGACGCGCCGACCGGCTGTACGTCGCCACCGCCCGCATGGCCGTCGGCCCCGACCCCGCCACGTCCGACCCCACCGCGACCGGCCACACCTCGGACGCCCCGCCCGACTGACCCCCCGAACTCCTCGCGCACCGCGCGCAGTTACCCCGGCCGACCGCCACCCAGCAGTTCGTCGCCCAGCGGCGCGCGACGGTACAGCACGTGCCGTCCGTCGCGCGCCCGGGAGACCAGGCCGGTGGCGTGCAGCACGCGCAGGTGCTGGGACACCGCGCTCGGGGTGACACCGAGCCGGCGGGCGATCTCGACCGTGGGCAGCGGCTCGTCCAGGAGGCCGAGCAATCCCGCCTTCGGCGCACCCACCAGGGACACCAGAGCGGCCGGGTCGGCGACGGGCGAGCGTGCCCACAGCGTCGCCACTCCGCGGCTCGGGTAGGCCAACGACGGCGGTTCCTCCGGGCTGACCGGGGGCGCGGGCTTGTGCACGAACACCGACGGAACGAGCAGCAGGCCCCGGCCCGACGCCGCGACGTGATGCCGGCCGATCATCTTGTCGATCTCCAGCACCCCGTGGTGCCAGCGCAGATTCGGGTGCATGTCGGCGAACAGCAGGCGGGCGCCGCCCACGGCCAGTTGCCGCGCGCGGTAGGTCATGTCCGCCTCCAGCAGCAGGCGCATCCGCGGCCACGTCGGCTCGACGGCGATCTCCCAGTACCGCCGCAGGAGTTCGCAGATGGCGTCGCGGAGCGCGAGCACGGACGCGTCGTCCTCGGCACCTGCGTCGAGCAGCGCGGCCGGCAGCGGGTCCGGGGCATGCGTGGCCGACAGGTCGCGCCGTACCAGATCCGCGGGTGTGCGTCGCACGACGGCCAGTTCCTCGTCGAAGCTCGCCGCGAAGGTCGCCGGCCGCGGCGTCAGGAAGTCGGGGAGGGTAAGCCTGGCCGCGACCAGCGACATCAACAGTTCGGTGTCGAGCGCTCGAATCTCGCCCAGAACCGCTCTGCGCCACGGCAGGTGCAACGCGGCCAGTCCCGGCTCGCGCAACACCCGCAGACTGACCACGGTCTCGTGCAGGGGCGAGAGGGCGAACCGCGTGTCGGCGAGATCCTCGACGCCGAGCTCGTAGCTGATCATTAAGCCATACGCTACATCCATTGGCGGCGTGGCACGGGTGCCGTGAACTGCCACGCATGACACACGCAGCCCGCCCCCGGCCCCCGGTGCCCTCCCCCGGCACGACCCGCCGCGTCGCCGACACCGTGGACGCGCGCGAGTCGGTGGAGGTGCGATGAGCCGCGGCCTGGTCCTGATCCTGTCTCTGACCTGCGCCGTCGGCGTGGGCAACATCTACTTCCCGCAGGCGATCAGCCCACTGATCGCCGCCGGACTGCACGAGTCCCCCGACGCCGCCGCGCTGGTGGTGACCGCGACCCAAATCGGCTACACCGCCGGGATCTTCCTCTTGGTGCCGCTCGGCGACCGACTCCCCCATCGCGCCTTCCTGGTCACCCTGCTCGCCATCTCCGGCGTCGCTCTCCTGGCCGCGGGCTGCGCCCCGACCCTGCCGCCCCTGGTCGCCGCGAGCGCCCTCGTCGGCGTCACCACCGTGGCCGCCCAGATCGTCGGCCCGCTCGCGGCCGGGCTGGTCGCCGCCGAGCGCCGCGGCGCGATGATGGGCACCCTGCTGAGCGGCTCGATCGGCGGCATGCTGCTGGCTCGCACCTTCGGCGGGTCACTCGGCGAATGGCTGGGGTGGCGCGCGCCCTACCTGGTGGCGGCGGTCCTGGTGCTGCTGCTCGCCGGCGTCCTGGCGAGCATCCTGCCGAAGACGGTCCCGCCCTCGCGCCGGCCGTACCCGGCCCTCCTGGCCGAACCCCTGCGCCTGCTGCGCACCGAACCGGAGTTGCGCCGCTCCTGCTTCCATCAGGCGACGATCTTCGCCGGGTTCTCGGCCGTGTGGACCTGCCTGACACTCCTGCTCACCGGCCCCACGTACGACCTGGGCGCCCACGCGGTGGGAATGCTCGCGCTGGTCGGCGCGGCAACCATGGTCTGCACCCCGATCGCCGGACGCCTGGTCGACCGCAGGGGACCCGACACGGTGAACCTGGTCTGCCTGCTCGCGGTCCTCGGCTGTGCCCCGGTCCTCGCCGCGGGCGCCGTGGGCGGCACGCCGGGTCTGGTCGCCCTGGTGCTCGGCACCCTGCTGCTCGACATCGCGATGCAGTCCGGCATGGTCGCCAACCAGGCCCGGGTGTTCGCGCTGCGCCCCGACGCCCGCAGCCGGCTCAACACCGCCTACATGACCTGCGCCTACCTGGGCGGCAGCGCGGGTTCCTGGATCGGGGTACAGGTCCACGGCCGAACCGGATGGCTTGGCGTGTGTGCGTTCCTGACGTTCCTCGCCGCGCTCGCCCTGGCCCGCCACCTCGTGGCGCCGCGCGGCCGAGGATCCCGCACGAGCCGTTCGTGCCGGACGGACCGCGCCGGCGACGCCGGAGGAGATCTACCGGAAGTTGCCCGGCGCGCCCGGCACACTGGCCTGGATCGGACTGCACCAACCGGCCGAGGCCCAGCGTCCGGTGAAATCTGACAGCACTTATATAAGTGCTGTTATGATTCCCGCATGCCCCCGGACCACGCACCCGATCCCTCCCGGCAGAGCCACTGGCGTCCTCTACGGCTGCTCCAGGCTTCGATGGACGCGGACATCGCCCGGCTGTACGCGGAGAAGCGCATCGACGGGCTCAAGCCGAGCTTCGTGATGGAACTGCTCCGGCTGCACGCCACCGGGCCGATGACCATCACCGAACTCGCCGAGTCCGTCGGCCGGACCCATTCGGCGCTCAGCCAGAAGGTGTCCGCGATGCGCGCGGCCGGTTGGGTGCGGACCGTCGCGGGCGAGGACGCGCGCAGCAAGAAGGTGACGCTCACCGACGAGGCCCGCGACATCGTCGGCCGACTGGCGGCGGAGTGGCGGGCCACCGAGGCCGCCATCGCCGAGATCGAGGCGGAGATCCCCTACCCGCTCACCCGCGTCGTCACCGACATCGAACAGGCCCTCGAACGCAAGAGCTTCCACGACCGGATCGCCGAGAAACTGGCGCAGAACCCCGCATGGGAGTGAGGCACGCGCTGATCGACGTGTCCCCGCTGCGCACGTCACCACCGTTTCGACGGTTGTGGATCGGTCGGACCCTGTCCGGCCTGGGCAGCCAAATGGCGGTTGTAGCGGTGATGTTCCAGGTCTGGCAGACGACGGGCAGTACCGCCTGGACCGGTGCCGTGGGTCTGGCCCAGGCCCTTCCGATCGTCATGTTCGGACTCTTCGCCGGGTCGCTCGTCGACCGCGTGGACCGGCGGCGGTTCTATCTGCTCACCACCTGCGGCCTGGCGTCGTGCTCGCTGCTGCTCGCCGTCCAGGGCTTCCTCGGGCACCTCCCGCCCACGGGCGTGCTGCTGCTGGTCGCGCTGCAATCCTGCTTCGTGGCCGGCAGCGGCCCGGCGGCCCGCACTTTCATCCCGCACCTGCTGCCCAGGGAGCAACTCGCGGCCGGGCTGGCCCTGAACGGGATGTCCTTCCAGGGCGCCATGCTGGTGGGCCCCGCACTGGGCGGGCTGATCGTGGGGGGATTCGGCGTCGGCACCTGCCACCTGATCGACGCCCTCACCTTCCTCGCGGCGATCCACGGCGCACTGGGCCTGCCCAAGATGAGCCCCGGTGACGAGCAGGTGCGCCCGGGTCTCCGAGGCGTGCTCGACGGCCTGGCCTTCCTGGTCCGTACCCCCGTCATCCGCGGAGCGCTCCTGACCGACCTCGCCGCCACCGTGCTGTCGATGCCGATCAGCCTGTTCCCGTTGATCAACGCCGAGCGGTTCGACGACAATCCACGCACCCTCGGACTGTTCCTGACCGCCATCGCCGTCGGCGGCGTCATCGCGTCCGTGCTTTCCGGAGCCTTCACCCGACTGCCTCGCCCCGGCCTGGTGATGCTCGGCGGATCCGTCGCGTGGGGCGGGTCGCTCGCACTGTTCGGTCTGTCGCCCAACCCGTGGGTGGGGCTCGGCTTCCTGGTCCTGGCAGGTGCCGCCGACACCGTGTCCGTCATCTCCCGGAACACCATCGTCCAGTTGCACACCCCGAACGAGTTCCTCGGCCGGGTCGGCGCCGCCGAACAGATCGTCGGACAGGCCGGGCCGGACATCGGCAACCTGCGCGGCGGTCTCGTCGCGAACGCCACCTCGGGTACGGCGGCCCTGATCAGCGGCGGCCTCCTGTGCGTCGGCGCGGTCGCCCTGGTCGCGACGGCCACACCGGGCCTCCGCCGATTCGCGACAACGCCTGCCGGTCCGGCCGCGCTCACCAAGTCCTGATCGGCAACTCGGCGGCGCCACACCGAACTTCGTGGATAGGCTTCCGGCCGGCAGGTGACCGTCGCGGCGTACGGCAGGTCGGCCGGAGGCCCACCCGGAACGCGGCGGATGACCTGGGCTCGGGAGACGGCGCACGGCGGATGAACCTCAGCTCGCGAGTTCGCCCCGCACTCCACCCGGGTTCGGCCCGGTCGAGACGGGGAGCACGAAGACCATGGTGAGCCCGCCACCGGGCGTGTCCTCGGCGGCCAGCGAGCCGCCCATCGCCTCGGCGAAGCCGCGCGCGACGGCAAGTCCCAGGCCCACACCACGACTTCGCGGGGCGTCTCCGTGCCGCGCGAACGCCTCGAAGACCCGGTCCTTGGCGTCGTCGGGCAGGCCGGGACCACGATCGACCACCCGCAGTTCGACCCGGCCGCGGACCGTCCCGGCCACGACCGTCACGGGCGTGTCCGCCGGAGTGTGCAAAACCGCGTTCTCCACCAGGTTGGCCATCACCCGCTCCAACAACTCCGCGTCGGCCCGAACGGTCGGCAACGTCTCCGGAATCGACACCCGCACCCCCGACCTCGCGGCCCGCGCCACCGCCCCCGGGATCACCTCGTCCAGCGCGATGTCGCTCGGCAACGGGTCGACCGTGCCCATCCGCAGCCGGCTCATGTCGAGCAGATTGCCGATCAACCGGTCGAGCCGATCGGCGCCCGCCTCGATCGTGGCGAGCAACTCGGCCCGGTCCGCCCGCTCCCAGTCGACCTCCTCCACCCGCAGACCGGACGCCCCGGCCTTGATCGCCGCCAGCGGCGCCCGCAGGTCCCGGGCCACCATGGCGAACAACGCGGTGTCGACCCGGTTGCCCTCGTCGAGCCGACGCGCCTCCGCCGCCTCGGCGACCAGGGCACCCCGCTCCAGGACCAGCGCCGCCTGCGCGGCGAACGCGCCCAGGACGCGGCGCGTGTCCGCGGGCAGCGGGCGGCCGGACAGCACCAGCACGAGCGACTCGTCCACCGCGACCTCGACGTCCGCCGTGTCGGGCCGCGCCGGCGGATCCACGCCGACCGACCCGACGCTCTCCCAGGACCCGCGGGGTCCGTCCCGGCGCAGCAGCGAAACGGATCGCATGTCGAAGGTCACCCGAACCCGCTCCAACAGCGCGGGCAACGCCCGTTCGCCCCTGAGCACGCTCCCGGCGAGGAAGCCGAGCGTCTCCGCCTCGGCCCGGCCACGTTCGGCCTGCTGGGTACGTCGCGCGGCGAGGTCGACGACCGACGCCACCGCCAGCGCGATCACCACGAAGACCACCAGCGCGAGCACGTTCCCCGGCGCGGCGATGTCCAGGGTGTCCAGCGGCGGCGTCATGTGGTAGTCCATGAACAACGAGCCGAGCACGGCGGTGGCCACCCCCTGCCACAGGCCGCCGAACAGCGCGACCGCGACGGTCAGGGCCAGGAACAGGAGCATGTCGTGGGGCAGCGCGGCGTTGCCCCGGATCGGTACGAGCGCGGCGGTCAGCGCGGGTGGTCCGAGCAGCGCGACCACCCAGGCCGGCACCGCTCGCCCCCGGGCGGTGACCGTGCGCCTGGGTCGGTCGTCCCGCCCGCGACCGGCGTACTCGTGGGTGACGATGTGGGTGTCGATGTCGCCGGCCCGGGCCGCCACGGTGGCGCCCACGCCCGGACCCAGGACGAACTGCCAGGGCTTGCGCCGGCTGCTGCCGAGCACGATCTGCGTGGCATCCTCCCCACGGGCGAAGTCCAGCAGGGCGCCGGGTACGTCGTCGCCGACGACGGAGTGGAACGTGCCGTCGAGCGAGTCCACCAGCCGGCGCTGACGGGCCAGGTCGGCCGGTGAGGATCCGGACAGGCCGTCGCTGCGGGCCACGTGCACGGCCAGGAGTTCCCCGCCCGGGCCCCGACCCGCGATCCGTGCCGCCCGCCGGATCAGCGTGTCGCCCTCCGGCCCGCCGGTGAGCGCCACCACGACCCGTTCCCGGGTCGGCCACATCGCGTCGAACCCGTGCCGGTTGCGGTGTTCGCGCAAGTACTCGTCGACCCCGTCGGCCACCCACAACAGGGCCAGCTCGCGCAGCGCGGTCAGGTTGCCCGGGCGGAAGTAGTTCGCGAGGGCGGCATCGGCCCGCTCGGGGGTGTACACGTCCCCGTCGGCGATTCGGCGGCGCAGCTCCTCGGGAGTCAGGTCGACGAACTCGATCTGATCGGCCCGACGCACCGCGCCGTCGGGCACGGTCTCGCGCTGGGGGACGCCGGTGATCGACGCGACCACGTCGTTCAGCGACGCGAGTTGCCGCACGTCGACCGTGGAGATCACGTCTATCCCGGCGTCGAGGATCTCCTCGACGTCCTGGATCCGCTTCTCGTTGCGCGATCCCGGCGCGTTGGTGTGCGCCAGGTCGTCGACCAGCGCCACGCGCGGTCCGCGGGCGATCACCGCGTCCACGTCCATTTCGGTGAACTCGCCGTCATGATGCACCAGTTCGCGTGGCGCGACGATCTCCAGGCCGACCAGCATCTCCTCGGTGAGCGGCCGGCCGCCGCAATCCACGACGCCGACCACCACATCGGTTCCCCGGAGGAGCCGGCGATGGGCTTCGTCGAGCATCGCGTACGTCTTGCCGACGCCGGGCGCCGCGCCGAGGTAGACCCGCAACGCGCCGCGCCGCGAGGTGTTCGTCTCCGGGACGGATCCGCTCACCTCCGCGGTGGCGCGCTTCGACGACTTCCGGCACCGGCCGTGTCCGTATGGCACCCGCGCTCAGCCCTTCCGTTCGTCCGCTCGCGGCCGGGTGAGGGCCGGGGTCGAGCGTGCCGACCCCGCTCGTGCACCGACCACCCGCCACCCGGTAGTTCCGACGACCGGGCTCCGGACATTGTCGTGGACGAACGCGCCGACCACCGCCGGGTGGAGCCGGCCGGCACGACCGCGGGCGCGGCAACGTCGGCACGGCCGGATCGGATGGGTCCGGGCTGCCGGGGCCCGCGTCGGCGGAGCCGACGGGACGACGGGCGAAGCCGGGGCGGATTACGCTCGTTCGAGTCTCGCGGGTCGGATCCGGGTGCGGCCACGGCGCGCGGTCGCGCGTCGGTGCCTTCGGGTGGGGGGGGGGGGGAGAGGGGGGGGGGGTAGGCCCAGCACCCACACCACCCACGAGACAACACGGCAGAAACAAGAGCGAACCCCCCCCGCCGCCCCC
>NZ_JBVHLU010000201.1:0-9186 GCF_055558835.1 Embleya sp. NPDC025285 | reverse complement strand
GCCCACGGTCGGGGCCTTGGGATTTCCGGCGAGAGGTGGGCTTTGGTCGGCAGAAAAAGCATCCAGGGGCGGTGGCGGGGGGAGGGGGTCGGGTTCCGTATGCCGAAGTGACGTTTGCGGGTGGGTGGGGTTCTCGGGCGGGGGCGGTGCCGTGAGGCTCTTCGGCGGGCGTTTCCGAAGGGGCCGGGCCCGGGTGGCGCACCTTCGGTGCGTTTGGGAGGTCACCACCCGGATCCCGGGACGACTTCAGACGCGAGCCATCGCTGCTGACCTGGGGTTTTGCATCGTGGGCAGGGCGAAAGCGGGTGTCGAGGGCGGGTTCGCGTCTCGGGGAGGCCAAGGTCCGCATTCGGCGAGCGTTTCCGACGGGGCCGGGGCCGGGTGGCGCACCTTCGGTGCGTTTGGGAGGTCACCACCCGGGTCCCGGGACGACTCCAGACGCGAGCCATCGCTGCTGACCTGGGGTTTTGGCGTCACGAGCCGGTGAGAGCGGGTGTCGAGGGCGGGTTCGCGTCTCGCGGAGGCCAAGACCCGCACCCGAGGCTGCACGTCCTTTGAACTCGCACCCACCGCACGCCAAAACGCCCCGATCCGCCGCCCCCCGAAGGACCCCACGACGCCGCCCCAGGCGAAAGTCCCGACCCAGTACACCCGGGCGGCCAGAAAGCACCTCCAAGGGGCCGGGCTCCACCTCCCCGAGACGCAAACGGGCCTTCGACACCCACTCTCATCGCCTCGTAACCGCAAAACCCCAGGTCAGCGCGGAGCGAGGTACGCGAAGCGGTCCTCGGGATCCGGATCGTGACGACCAAGCGCCCCGCCGCCCCCTTCGGAAACGCCCGCCGAAGTACCTCACGGCACCGCCCCCGCCCGAAAACCCACCCACCCGGAAACGTCACTTCGGCATACGCAACCCGACCCCCTCCCCCCGCCACCGCCCCTGGATGCTTTTTCTGCCGACCAAAGCCCACCTCTCGCCGGAAATCCCAAGGCCCCGACCGTGGGCGACACCGGGACCGGGCCCATCGACACCCACCCACCCACCCACGCCCACCCGCCAGGCATCGCGAACGGACGCCGCCGACGCCCACCGCACCAATCCGATTACCAACTGCTCAACACCAACACCACCGTCCCGACGTGGAGCAGGCCCGATGGGCCCCATCCCCGCTGGGGCGATGGGCTCGTATCGTCGGTGCCCCAGCCCGTTCTGTGAGGGACGTACGCTCGTAGTCCCAGGCGGGATTCGTGTTCGGGAAGGTGTGCCGGTGGGCGTTCCACAGGAGAGTCGGGAGAGCCAGGAGAACCAGGAGAGCCGCGAGAGTGACGAGATCGGGCTGTTCGGGCCCGATTCGGTGACGTGGCAGTTGCACGCCGACCCGGTGATGTGGGTGGCCGGTGTCCGGGCGCTCTATCTCCAGGCGCTGCATCCGCGGGCGGTGCGCGGGGTCGTGCAGAACTCCGACTTCCGCAAGGACCCGTGGGGGCGGCTGATGCGGACCGCCGACTTCGTCGGGGTCACGACCTACGGGACGCGGACGGACGCCGAGCGGGCGGGGGCGCGGGTGCGGCGGATCCATTCCGTGATCAAGGCGGTCGACCCGGTTACGGAGCAGCCGTATCGAATAGACGAGCCGGATTTGCTGCGCTGGATCCACTGTGCCGAGGTCGGGTCGTATCTCTCGGTCGCCCGGCAGGCCGGGTTCCCGCTGACGGACGAGCTCGCCGATCTGTATCTGGCCGAACAGCGCCGCTCGGCCGAGTTGGTCGGGCTCGGGCGTGAGGAAGTCCCGGGCTCCGTGGCCGAGTTGGAGCGCTACTTCGAGGAGATCCGACCGGCGCTGGCCATGTCGGACGAGGCCCGCGGTGTCTTCGACTTCCTGCGTCGACCGCCGGTGCCGTTCGTACTCGTGCTCGGGCGCGAGGTGTTGTGGCGCCAGGTGGCCGAGTCCGCGTATGCCGCGCTGCCGCGGTGGGCCAAGGATCTGTACGGGTACCGCGGGCTGCCGTCGGTGGTGGCCCGGCCCGGACTCAATGTGTTGCGTCGGGCGGTGGGAGCGGCCACGCCGGTGATTCGCGCCGTGTACCCGTCGCCGCACATCCGCGGCGCGATGGAGCGACTGGGGCCGGAGGTCGAGCCGTCGGTCTCCCGGCTGCCCCGCCTCGAGGCTGCCTGCACTGCCGGTTCTGCCGACGTTGTCGGCGCTGTCGGCGCTGTCGCGGAGGCCACAAGGGAGAGCGGTCGGTAATAAGTAAGGTCCCCTTTCTTTCTGCGCGTGCTGCCGCCACAATGTACGACATTGTCAAGTAACCGGTCAGCTCGAAGGGAACCGCACGTGGCGAACGGCTTCTGGGCCCATGCGCAGGCCAATCCGGACCGGCTGGCGCTGGTCGACCCCGATGGCGCCGAGTGGACCGCGGGGGAGTTGTTCGCCGCGTCGAACCGGCTCGTGCACGGTCTGCGGGCGGCAGGGCTCGGCGCGGGCGACGTCTTCAGCGTGATCCTGCCGAACTGCGCCGAGTACATCGTGGCGTACATGGCCGCGGCGCAGGCCGGCATGTACATGGTCCCGGTCAACCACCACCTGGTCGGCCCCGAGATCGCCTGGATCCTCGCGGACAGCGAGTCGAAGGTGGTGATCGGCCACGAGCGGTTCGCGGACACGATCGTGGCCGCCGCGGACGAGGCGAAGCTCCCCGCGGCGGCGCGGTTCGCGGTCGGCGCGGTGCCCGGCTTCCGGCCGTTCGTCGAGCTGACCGACGGACAGTCGGCGGAGCTACCCGCCGATCGCGGCGTGGGCATGACGATGAACTACACCTCGGGCACCACCGGTCGCCCGCGCGGTGTGCGTCGGCCGTTGTCCGCGGGCCTGCCCGAAGACGCCCGGTACGGCGGCACGTTGCTGATCTACGGTGTCAAGCCGCACGACGACAACGTGCACCTGGTCGGCTCGCCGCTGTACCACACGGCCGTGCTCCAGCACGCCCAGCAGTCGCTGCACATCGGGCACACCGTGGTGCTGATGGACAAGTGGCGGCCCGAGGAGATGTTGCGGGTGATCGACCGCTACAAGGTCACCCACACGCACATGGTGCCGACCCAGTTCCACCGACTCCTGCAACTGCCCGAGGAGATCAAGGCCAAGTACGACGTGTCGTCGATGCGGCACGCCGTGCACGGCGCCGCGCCCTGCCCCGATCACGTCAAGCGGCGGATGATCGAGTGGTGGGGGTTGTGTGTCGAGGAGTACTACGCCGCCAGCGAGGGCGGCGGTACGTTCTGCTCCGCGCAGGAGTGGCTGGATCGGCCCGGCACGGTGGGCAAGGCCTGGCCGATCAGCGAGATCGGCATCTTCGACGACGACGACAATCGGCTGCCGGCGGGCGAGATCGGCACCGTGTACATGCTGATGCGGGCCGGGAAGTTCAAGTACCACAAGGACGAGGAGAAGACCCGCAAGGGCCGGATCGGTGACTGGTTCACCGTCGGCGACGTGGGCCTGCTCGACGAGGACGGCTACCTGTACCTGCGCGACCGCAAGATCGACATGATCATCTCCGGTGGCCAGAACATCTACCCCGCCGAGATCGAGAGCGCGCTGCTGCGGCATGACGCGGTCGGCGACGTCGCGGTGTTCGGCATCCCGCACGAGGACTGGGGCGAGGAGGTCAAGGCGGTCGTCGAGGCGAACGAGGGCTTCGCGCCAGGGCCGGATCTGGCCGCGGAATTGCTCGCGTTCTGCACGGAGCAGCTCGCCACGTACAAGCGCCCGCGCACCATCGATTTCGTGGACGCGATGCCGCGCGACCCGAATGGGAAGTTGCAGAAGCGGCGGTTGCGCGATCCCTATTGGGAGGGCCGCGAGCGGGCGGTCTGAGGCGATATACGAATACACCGCCCGGGAAATCCCGGGCGGTGTATTCGGCATTCTTCTCGCGGGTGACGAATCTTTTCGAACCGTGTTTCGTCAGACGGATTCCGGCGCGGCTTCCGTCGTATCGCCGGATGCGGTTTCCGGGGCGGAGGCCACCGCGAGTGCCCATTGCAGGTCCGGCTTTCCGGTGGGCGTGCGCTGCGTCCGCTCGACGATGCGCAGGACCCGGGGCACCTTGTATCCGGCGATCTTGGTGCGGCAGTGCTCCTGGATGTCCGCGAGGTTCGGCGAGCGACCCTCGCGCGGCTGCACGACCACCGCGACCGTCTGGCCCCAGCGCGGGTGCGGGACGCCGACCACGATCGCGTCGTAGACCTCGGGGTGGGCCTTGACCGCGCCCTCGACCTCCTCGGTGAAGATCTTCTCGCCGCCGGAGTTGATCGTCGCCGAGCCCCGGCCCAGCAGGGTGATCCGGCCGTCGCCCTCCAGGCGGGCATAGTCGCCGGGCACCACATAGCGGGTGCCGTCCGGGCCGGTCCGGAAGACCTCGGCGGTCTTGATCGGGTCGCCCAGGTAGCCCAGCGGGATGTTGCCCTTGCGGCCGAGGCGGCCCACCACCCCGGCGGGCAGCGGGTTGAGGTCCTCGTCCAGCACGACCGAGTCGGGCACCGCCTTCACGGTGATCCCGCTCTGCTGCTCGGTCTGGCCCCTCACCGCGACGCCCACGCCGTTGGCGCCCGACTCGGAGGCCCCGATGGCGTCGCTGACCACGATCCCCAGGCGCTCCATGAACTCCTCCTTCAGCGACGGCGAGAACAGCGCCGCGCTGGAGGAGAGGGCGAACAGCGAGGACAGGTCGTAGGACTCGCGACCGTCGCGGGGTTCGTCGAGCGACTCCAGCAGCGGGCGGGCCATCGCGTCACCGGTGATCAGGACGACGTTGATCCGCTCGGCGACCACCGTCTCCCACACGCCGTGCGCGTCGAACTTGTCGATCAGCACCACGCGGTGGCCCTTGGCCAGGTTCTGGAGCACCCCCCACTGGGTTGCGCCGTGCATCAGAGGCGCGATCGGGAAGGTGGTCATCTGGCCGTTGCGGCCCTTCTCGACCATCTCCTCGGGCCGGGATATGCGCTCGCCGTTGGTGGGGTCGATGCCGCCGCCGAGGGCGAAGATCACGTCCTCCTGGCGCCACACGACGCCCTTGGGCAGGCCGGTGGTCCCGCCGGTGAACAGCAGGTACAGGTCGTCGGCCGACCGCGGCTCGAAGTCGCGCTCCGGTGAGCCCGCCGCCATCGCGTCCTCGTACCGCACCGCGCCCAGCGACTCGGCGGTGACCGTGCCCTCGGCCGCCGGTTCGGTGTCGTCCTCGACCACCAGCAGGTGGCGCAGCGAGGCGACCTTGGGCGCGACCTCGGCGACCCGGTCGGTGAACTGCCGCTGGAAGACCATCGCGACGGGCTTGGCCTGGTCCAGCAGATAGGCCAGCTCATCCGCGACATAGCGGAAATTCACATTGATGCAGACGGCTCGGATCTTGTAGATCGCGAGCATCGCCTCCGCCCATTCGATGATGTTGAAGGCGTAGACCGCGACATGGTCACCCGGCTGCACACCGGAGTCCCGAAGGTGATGGGCGAGGCGATTCGCCCGCTCCTCCAGAAGGGCATATGTACGGCGTTCACCGTTCGCGACGATCGCCTCGCGTTCGGGGTATTCCCCGGCCGCGCGCTCGAAGAGGTCGGCAAGGTTGAATTCCATGGGCGGAGCGTAAGGCGTGGGCCCGGCGATATTCCAGAGGCAATATCGTTTGGAGGCCCTTCGGAAACTGTGACGCTGTCGACCGTCGGGAACACTTGACTGGGGCAAAGATATGCGGTGGGGGTGGCCCGACGGGCCCGGCGGGCCTGCCGCGATGGCTCGGGGGCCGGCCTCGACACGGGCGCGGTCAGCGCTGCGCGTACTCCCGCAGACGCGGGCGGGCGCTTGCCAGGACGAGGACCACGCACACCCCGAGGATCGCGATCGGGACCCACGGCCAGCCGCTGAGCGCGTCGTCGGCACTGTCGGTGCGGCGCTCGAAATCGGCCAGATTCGCGTTCGCGACCTGGGCGAGTGAGGTCTGGTAGTCGTAGAAGTCGAACGCGAGGTTGCCTCGACCCACCTTGGTGGCCAGGCCGACGGCGACATCCAGCCGGCCCTCGGCAACCGCCGCGCGCAGCGTGCGGTCGTCCCGCCGGAAGGCTTCCAGCCGGGTGGCGACGCGCTCGTTGGGCACGACGCGCTCGAGTTGAGCGGACTTGGCGGCGAAGCTCTCGGCGTACGCCCGGGCGCGGTCGGGCAGGATCACGAACCGGCTCTCGTCCGCGTTCGCGTCCGAGGCGGTCGCCCGGGCCCGGGCCAGCGACAGGAACGGATCGAACGCCTGCGTCTGCGCGTCGCGCAGGCGGGACGCGTGGTCGGTGAACAGGACGGCGGCGGTGCCGGTGAGCGCGGCCACCGCGATGGTCACCGCGGCCAACCCCGGCACGAGGATGCGGTGGAACCGGCGGGCCCACCAGACCTGGCCGATGATCAGGCAGACCACCAGAGCGAGGCCGACCAGCCCGACCGCCAGTGCGGCCCAACGCGCGTGCGTGCCGTCCGAGTCCGCGTCGGAGGCGAGCTTCTCCTCGGCTCCGCGACCGAGCGCGTCGGCGGCGGGCAGCAGGTCGTCGTGCAGGAGCGTGGTCGCGCTCGCGAAGTAGTTGAGCGCGAGTATCGGCGGGCGCCCGGCCGGACGGTCCTGGACCTGCTCGTCGGCCAGCCGTGCCTGTGCGACGTACGCGTCGTAGCGGCCGAGTCCGTTGATCAGCGCGCCGACGGTCGCGGTGGGCGCGCCGCCGGAGGAGAGCGCTTGGATGTCGACGGTGATCCGGGCACGCCGCTCGCGCATCTGGCGCAGCGCCAACTGTCGGTTGCCGATCGTCTCGTCCGAGCCGACCAGGAGGACGTTGGCGACCTGGGCATCGAGGTCGGCGAGCGCGAAGTACAGGTCCGCGGCGGCCGCGGCGCGCGGAGCCGAGGTGTCCGCGACCTCGCCGAGCCCGGACCGGGCGTTGCCGGCGCCGACCGCGATCACCGCGGCCAGGGCGATGATGCCGACCAGGACCAGCGCGACGAACCCGTACACCCGGGCCGGGACCGCGCCCACGTGGCGCAGGTGCCGCAGCCGTACTCGGGGCGTCCGGTCCGGAGCCGGCACGACCGGCGCGCCGGGCGCACCCGGCACGACCCGCGACGGTGATGGCACGTGCGCGGGCTTCGGGGGCGCGGGTAGGGCGGTCGGGGCGGCCATACCGAAACGGTAGGCAGGCGGCGCGAAGGGCCGGCCATCAATCGGTGGCGCGGGTGCGAAGGGGGAGTGAACATCCTTGCGGTCGAAGGGGGTTGGGGTGGTTTGGAGGGTTGGGGTGGTTCATCGGGTGGTTCAGAGGGTGCGGGATGGTTCGGAGAGGTGCGGAGGGGTTGGGGGTGGTTCGGGGGGCTCTGGGGATGGTGCGGAGCCGGTTTGGGGTGGTGCGGAGCTGGTTTGAGGGTGGGGTGGGGGCGGTTCGGAAGGTGATCGAGGAGCGAGCGGGTGGGTTCGGAGGGTGGTCGGAGGTTGGTCGGAGGGTGATCGAGTAGCGGTCTCGACTGACGCTTGGTCAGCCCTTGGTTGCGCCCAGTTGTGTCACCCACGCGGATGAACCGTGCGGCGTGTGCCGGCTATGCCCCCCGTTAACCGCTTTGGTGACGGTCGGATTCGCGCTGCGAAGGGCTGTTGCGGAGCAGTCGTTGGCATGTAGCGTTGTCCGCGGTTGCAGCAGTAGATGTAGTTCCCTCGCACGTCCAACGCCTGCGGACATCAACAGCCGTGGGCGTTTTTCGCTCCTCACAGCGAGGGCATCCCGGGGTAACGCGGGGAGTGGGACCACTCGACGGTTCGCGACCCGGGCATCACGAGGTGTGGTGTCTGTGGGTTACGTGAAGGAATCAAGACATGGCCACCGGTACGGTCAAGTGGTTCAACGCCGACAAGGGCTACGGCTTCATCTCGCAGGACGACGGCGGCGCTGACGTCTTCGTCCACTTCTCCGCCATTCAGACGAACGGCTACCGTTCGTTGGAGGAGAACCAGCGCGTGGAGTTCGAGGTCACGCAGGGTCAGAAGGGCCCGCAGGCCGAGATGGTTCGCCCGCTCTGAATCGGTCCCGCGGCTCCGGCAACGGACCGCAGACCTAGCAAGGCCCGCGCCCGTGCAGGGTGCGGGCCTTGGGGCGTTTTTGGGTTTGTTTGGGTTGGTTTGGGTGAGTGGGGGCTGGGGTTCGGCTTTTCGGGCTTTGGCTTCCGGCTGTGGCTTCCGGGCTTGGGGTTGCGGACTTGGAGTCTCGGGTTCTGGCTTCCGGTTTTGGCCGGGTTTTGGCCGAGCTTGGGTTCGGGGTCCTGTGGTGGGGGTCCCCGGTGGGTGGCCGGCCGCATCGCGAGGGGCCACTAGCATGTCTGTATGGGTTTCCTGCGCCGCCGCCCCCCGTCCGGGCCGGATTTCGACGTTCTCGCCATCCCGTTCACCGACTGGCCCGGCTCCGTGATCGTGGCCATGTTGCCGGGGGAGGACGGCAGTTGCCAGGGGATCTTCGTCCGGTACGACCTGCTGGCCAACCGCGGCCCCGCGATGCTGATCGGCAACCTGCCCCCGGGTTCGCCCGCGCGTGAGGAAGGTGTCGGCCGGATCGAGGCCCAGCAGTTGGTCGCGGCCCTGGGCCACGAAGAGATGCCCGAGGAGCTGTCCACCGAGGACACCCCGATCATGCTCGGCGACGACCTGCTGATCATCCGCAAGGTCAAGTACGCCGAGGGTCGCCTCGCGTGTGTGGAGTTCGACCGCAGCGACAACGTCCTGGTGCGAATCGTGACGTGGGATCGACCGATCACGGATGACGTTTTTCAGTTGCTGAAGCCGATCCCTTCGGACTCGTTCGGGGGATGAGGGTCGGGGTGGGCTGAGTCGCGGGTGGGGCCGGTCGGGGTGGCCCGAGTCGCGCGTGGAGCGGGCTGAGCCGGGGTCGCGGGTGGAGCGTGTCGGGGTGGCCAGAGTCGTGTTCGGCGGCGTTGCTGCTTGTTGGGCGACTTCGTCGCCGGCTCGCGAGGCACCACTTTTTTGCTCCCCCGCTACGCTCCTCCGCAAAAAAGCGGCCCCTCGCTCGGGGCTTCGTGTCCCTCCGCTTCGCTCCGGGCCACGAAGCCCAAACTCTGCGGCTCCGCCGCTCTCCGCGCTTCGCGCGTCGATCAC
>NZ_JBVHLU010000200.1:0-9205 GCF_055558835.1 Embleya sp. NPDC025285 | reverse complement strand
GAGGTGATCGTGGACGACCCCTGGGGCTACGGACGCTCACTGGAATGGGCCACCTCCTGCCCGCCACCCCGGCACAACTTCACCAGGCTGCCCCGAGTGCGGTCCGAATCCCCGGCGTTCGATCTGCACCACCCGGAAGTCACCGCACTGGACCACGCAACCCAACGAGGAACCGAAATGCTCCCCAGCAACGGCCCCGACACCCACCGTCCAAAGGCATAGGCATAGGCATAGGCATAGGCAACGGCCGCCGTCGTGACGGCGATGTTCGTCACGACGGTGGGACCGGTCGGCTCGAAGCACCGAGGTCCGGTGATATCGGCGGGCTTGATCGCGGCCACCCGGGTATCAGGTTTACATGGTGGCCGTAACGAGCGAGGAGCACGCGCGCGGAGCGCCGCTGACCATGGATTGGCAATGGCTGACGCTGCTGCACTGGCCCTACCGGCCGGAGCAGGTGCAGGCGCTGCTTCCCGACGGTCTGACGGTCGACACGTTCGGCGGACGGGCATGGGTGAGCCTGACGCCGTTCCTGTTGGGCGACCCGAGGTTGTTCGGCAAGGCGGCCATTCCCGGCTTGCGGCGGTTCCGAGAGACCAACCTGCGCACCTATGTGCGTGGTGCGGGCGAACGGGACGGCCTGTGGTTCCTCACCGTCGAGGCGTCCGCCCAGCTCGCCTGCGCGGCGGCCCGGACGCTCGTCGGCGCGCCGTATCACGTCGGTGATCTGTCGATCCGACGTGCGGACGGCGGTGTGGAGTACCGGGGGCGTCGACGAGGAGGTGGCGCTTCGTACGAGCTGCGCGTCGTCCCGGACCGGGACCCGCTCGAACGATCCCGGTTGGACGTATGGCTGACCGGCAGGTGGCGCGCCTGGACCCGCCACCTCGGACGGCTGTGGGAATTGCCCGTCGACCACCATCCCTGGCCGCTGCGGCAAGCCCGATGCGAACGACTCGCGCAGACCCTCACCGACGCGGTCGGGCTGCCGCCTCCCGACTGCGCGCCGCTGGTGCACTATGCCGATCGGATCGACGGGGTCCGCGCGGCTGTGCCGAAGCTGAGAGCCCGATCGAGCCGACCGAGCTCCGGCGCGGGGTAGGGACGTTTGTAGAACCACCTCCCTCGGCGGATCGGTACGCATGGCGGGCCGGTCGATGCCGACGATGCGGACGCTCCGGCGCCTCGCTCGCACGGAACCGGCCACGCGTCATCCCCGCGGACGGCAGGACCGGGCTTCACAGCCCGTCCTTGCTCGCGCGCCGTGTGACCGCCGCACCTTCCGTCGCACGCGGCTTGTGACGGCTCCCCCGATGCGGTACGAGTCGGTGGATTCGTACGCGAATGGTCCGTGTGAGGTGGGCCGACCCGGGCAGAGGGATCGAGCGGTTTCGTTCTCTCGCCTGTGGAGGTTGGCGATGTACAGCAAGGCGACAATCATGGGGCATCCGATCCATCCGATGCTCGTGGCGTTTCCCATCGCTGGGTATACGGGTGCGTTGGTGGGTTACGCGGTCTATGCGGCCAAGGGAACCCAGTTCTGGTTGGATTTCGCGATCGTGTTGAACATCGCGGGTGTGGCCGGCGCGGTGCTCGCGGCGATGCCCGGGCTGATCGACCTGGCGGTGGGCATCCCCAAGGGTTCCGCGGCCAAGCGGGTGGGGATGCGGCACGGCGCGTTGAACGTGCTGTCGCTGGCGCTGTTCGCGATCACCCTGGCCGTGTACGCCTCGCACTGGCACGGCCCGGCTCGCAGCGCGACGCTCGGCGTGGTCATGTCGGCGGTCGGCATGGCGTTCACGCTGGCCGCCGGCAGCCTGGGCTGGTCCCTGGTCCAGGACCACGGTGTCGGCGTTCGCGCCGCCGCACCCGACCCGACCCGCGCCCAGGACCAGGCGCAGTGGCAGGCGGACAGCGGCGCCACCCGCCGCCAACACGGTCGTCGCGACTGACGATCCGGCTCCCACGCGCCGCCCGTACGGCGCCCGTCTCCGTCCTCGAGGGGGAACTCGTGAAGTCCGGGCACGAGGTGGCCCAGGCGCAGGGCGCGGTCAGAAAGGCGTTCAGGGATCTCGGCGTGCTCGTGCCGGACTGGCCCGCGGATGTGTCCCCGTTCAGACACGCAGCAGGCAGTCCAGGCGGGCGGCGACCGTCTCCGCGAGGTGTTCACGCTCCTGGTCCCGCCCGAAGGCGCCGAGGCCGACGGCCTGCGCCGCGAGACCAGGCGCGAGCCACCCGCGAAGCGGGACCGCGAACGCCCGGTTCCGGCGGGCGCGACATCGTGGTGTGGCGCACCGCCTACGGAGTCGCAGGCGTCCGCTGCTGCGGCTCGACGCCGCCGGGGTGACCCTGGGCCCGGGAGGCCGGGAACGCCGCGGGTGGGGCCGGGCCATTCCCTGGCGCGACATCGACGCGGTGGTGTTCTGGAAGACCGACAAAGGCCGGGACACCTACTGGATCGGCATCGCGGCGTCCCCGGCGTTCCGCTCGCGGCACGGCATGGACAACATACGGGTTGCCCGGTTCCTCGACCAGGCCGTCGGCATGCGCATGCCGGTCATGGGGACCGTCATGCGGTGGCAAGGGTCGGAGGCCGAGCTGCACCGCCTGCGCGAGACTGTCGCCCGTGTGGCGCCGGAGACCCCGTTCGTCGACCCGCGCGAAGAGCATGCCGCGCGCGAGGCGTCGGCCTGACCTCGACTCTGTCGGTGATCTTGGTGTTTCCCGGTTTGTGAGCATGATCGGCGGGCACGCTCGGAGCTGTTTCGAAGGCCGATGCAGCTGCCGAGGCGGCCGTTGTCGCACCGTCTCCGGTCCGGTGAGCAAACCCCGTCTCTGACCGCGCAGATCGCCCGGGTGAGCAACCCGGCCGGGACGACGGCGACGTGGGTCGGAGACCGGCTGGACGGACTATGCAGCGCCGAGGACTTCGCGGGCTGGTGTCCGCGCAACGGGCGCCCCGGGCTCTCTGCTGGTCGGCCTGGTCGACGAGAACCGGGGAAGCGGCTACGGCCGCCCGGTGAGTCCGTGCAAGAACCCCACCCGGCCCAAGGCCAGGACCCTCTCCGCCGGAAACGACGCCCGGGCACTGCCCGGCACCCACACCCGCCCGGCGTCCCGCAACGCCAACGCGCGGGAGCGGCCCCTGACAACCGCGATGGCCGGCAGCCGACGGATTACCCCGAATACGGACACCCGGCAGGGCCAGCGTGAGATGACGGCCGCGGACAGCCCATCGGCTTCCGCGGCATTACTCAAACCGCCGGCGTCTCCGATGCGATTTGTGGGGGTCTCGTGGAGGGTCGACGTTCGGAAAGCCTTGTGGCGCCTGGCATCTGCCGGGCGCCACAGTAGGACAGCGTCGGTCAACTCGGGGGTCTCAGCGTTGAGGAGGCCTCGAGCTCCGGGGGCGTCATCGCCATGAGCGTCCATCCGCCGTCCTGCCGGAGTCCCACCCCGCTCCATGCGAAGTGGGCTCCGTCCGAGGTGGTTGCAGTGAGGTCGAAAGGGTAGGCCCCGGCGATGTCTTGCGTCCGACCGCCGATGCGGATGTCGCGCAGCCCCTTGCCGCCGTGCTCGCGGAGTCTGAGGTGCACTTCGTCGTTCGAATCGGTTTTCAGGTGGTCCTTGAGGACTCTCGCGTCTTGCCTGTTCACCAACTCGACGTACCCGATCAGATACTCGCGAAGCGACTCCTCGCGCGACTGGCCCTCCTCGTCGGCGCAGCCCACGGCGCCGTACGCGGTTGATCGGTGCCAGGCGCGGGGTTCGGCGGGCCTTGGAGAGCAGTGGTTCGAGGCGGCGGTACATCGACCTCGTCGGTCGAACGGCCGGGCGGCGCGTGCTCGATGGACCTCCGGGGCGGCGCTCCTCCTCGCGCCGAACTCGGCCATGCGGACGAGGGGGCGAGGCTCGCGGGGCGTGGCGGCGCGAGGCGGGCCGCGAGGCGATCGCCGTCATCAGCGCCTTGACGGCGTCGTACACCTCATGCGGCACGTCGTAACCATGCCCGGTGGGCAAGGGCGATGCCTACAACCGCTCCACGGCCGCCTCCACGGGATCCGACGAGATGCGATCCTCCGGTGCACGGTCTCCTCCTCGCTCCGAGGAGGCGCTGCTCCCGGGGAGCGTGTGTTCGGGATGTTCTGGCATGATCACGCCCGGGGGTGGCCGGGTTGGCTCGCCTGCCGTCCCCGGGTGTGCCCCTTTCGCCGTGTCGAACGGGATGTGCCGCCGACGCGCCGGGGCCGGGCCGGTCGGATGTGTCGTATCTGGTGGGTCGCCACGGTCAAGGCGGCAGGACGGGGAGAGCCGGGTGATCGACAATCCGTGGCTCGGATCGGGTCTCTCGCAGCGCCCCGCGACACCCACGGAGATTCGACGGACGTTGCGCGAGGCCCCGACCGTCGACGACGTCGAGCGAGTCTTCACATCTGAGGCTTTGGCCGCAGGACACAAGATCGCCGCTTCGCTGGGTGGCGATGAAACGCATCCCGAGACCGCACGAGAATACATGGAGGGCATTCTCCGAGGGCTCGAAAAATTCCCCGAGGCACACCTTCACAACGTCACGATCGTCGAATTTCCGGCGACGGACGGTGACATCTATGCCATCGCCGGAGCAAAGGGGGAAATCCGCTTCAACAAGCACTGGTCGGGAGTCGACGATCGCGACGCCCTCCTGGCATCCATCCAGAACGAGGTGGCTGAAGGGTACTGGGCCGAGGACTCCCCGGAGAATCCGATAGCGATCGCGACGCACGAATTCGGCCACATCCTTCAATTCACCGCCAAAAAGCTCGGGAAGAACGGCGGGGCGATAAAAGCGAGTGACATCATATCGAAAATCGGACGCAACGCGCGGCGCACGAGAAACAACACCTCCACTGTCGAAGCGGAGCGCGTGTTGGGGAAATATGCGACCGAATTCAAGAAAGTCGACGGCCAAGAGTACGAACTGCAGGGCTTGGCCTACGAGTCCGTCGAACTCAGTGCCCGCCTGCCGCACCAGCTCAGCGTGGACGCCTACGGCGAACTGATGAAGAAGCTCGGCCGTCCTTGGTCCGGGACGGAGACCGGCCGCCGATCGACCATGCGAGAACGTGCACGAGACCACGTCCAAGAGGCGAAAGACCTGATCGCCCGTTGCGAAAGGCGGGCGGGGCCGTCCTTCGCCCCGCGCGCAAGGTCGGCAAGGCCACGGCACGCCTCACCCACGGATTCCGGAACGCGCTGCCGGTCTTCAAGCCCCGCGTCTCCGTTCCGCTCACCGCGCTCAACGACACCCGCAAGCCCCTGCCCGACGTCTTCCGGTGGGCAACCCCCGAGGTCGCGACCGCGCTGAAGGCCGGAGGGCAAACCGAAATCCGCAGCTCGGGCACCGTCAGCGCCAGCCTCGGCTTCGGCCCGGCGGCCCGGACGCGGACGAACACCCGGGCATCGACCGATCACCTGCTGCGCGACCCCGCCCACAGTGCACTGATGGCGGCGGGCGCCGGCGCGGACAAGACCCTCGAACGGGCCTGAAGGCCGATCCGTACGCCAGTGGGCAAGCCGCCGTCGGCGGCAAACCCTCGCGACCCACCATCGGTCCACGCCGCGGCGCACGACGCCCCCGACGACCGCTGGAGACTACCTCCGCCATCCCGTGGGCCGCCCTGTTCGCCGCACGCGTCCGGCGCCTCGACGGGTCCGGAGACCTCGGCGCCGTGCACGAGGGGCCTGCCCGTCGACGACGTCCTTGAACAGCGCACGCTTGTTGTGGAAGACGAAGTACACGGTCTGGACGGCCACTCCCGCGCGGTCGGCGACCTCCTGAAACCGGCCTCGCCTCCGTGGAGACGCCAGTGACGCCGCTGGCGCCGACTCTCCCGTAGTGCGTGGCGCCCGTTCGGTGACGTGCAGATCGTCGCCCGGGACCGGGCGCCGTCGTGGAGACGGGCATGGACGCCGTGCGTGTCGAACAGGACGTCGGGCAGCTGCAGGCGCAGCGCCCACATCAGGTGGGCGTTGTCGTCCAAGGGGCATGGGTCGCGGGTGAGGGCGCGTTCGTGATCGGGGTCACGGTCGGCGCGGCATGGCGGTGGGTGGGGAGTGGGGGTGTCGCGGGCGTTCATGAATTGGGCGAGGCCGTAGAGCCATCCGGTGGCGGAGCGTCCATCCATGGCGGTGGTGGGGGCGAAGCAGCCCAGGCGGGTCCAGGGGAAGACGATCTCGCGGAAGGGCCGGCGCGGCCGGGCGAGCCCCCCGGGTCAGGAGCGGCCTCGGATGCGGTCCAGGTCCGCCTCGAGGACGGCGAGATCCGGGTGGTCCCGCAGCTCCTGTTCCCGCGCCCAGTCCTCGAGGTCGGCCTTGTGCGCGGCCCGCACCCTGTCGACGGTGGTGTCGGTGAGGATCGCGAGCAGCTCCGCGTGCGTGTCGCTCAGGCCGCAGTAGCAGTTCGCGCTGGCGAAGGAGGCAGCGGCCTCGGCAAAAGCGTTGTCAACGACACGTCTCTGGGCTGCGAGGGGGTTTCGTTCTCGGTGTCCTTGTCGGCTCCGGCGCACATCCGGCGGTGCAAGGCCTTCACCTTCCCGCCCAGGTCCGCCAGACACGCCCACAGGGCATCGCCCAGCGTGAAGCGGTCACGTCCCGGCGGGTCCACGCGGCCCGGCTCGCGCGCTGCCGCCAACCAGCGCCACACCGTGCGCTCCGACACCCCCACCGCCTCGGCGGCGACCGCCACGTGCGCGCGGGTGACACCACCCGCTTCCGCCAGGGTGAGCAGACGCCGCACCACCAGCAGCCGCAACACTGCCGCCCTATCCGAGGAACCCGCAGCAGGATATACCGAAACCGAAGAGCGACTGCTCGCCATGACAGCCAGCACACCCGCACCCCGGGAGCCCTGACACAGGAATGGGACGCGGGGCACGAATGACACGAACGGCCGCCGAGCACGGTTCCGACGCACGAACACACAGCCCGCCACAGGGAATTCTCGATCGCGTTGCGCAGCCTTCTCAAACCCTGCGACACCGCAGGTCAACCGACCCATCGCCGAAAAATCGGCGCCGCACCACGTCAGAGCACCGCGCCCCGAACCCGCCATTGAGACGACGCAGCGCCGGCGACCCAGGATGCGCGGGGTCAGCCGCACCGTGTTCGCATGTCGATGCGGGGTGCAGGGGATGCCGAGGTGGACTGGGCAGGGCTGTTCGCGGGAATCGACGCTCTGGTTGCGCTGCCCTCGCTGCGACAGGCGTGGCTGCGCGGGTTGAGCCGTATCGCGCCGCCGGAAGAGCCGGTGCTGGGCGCGTGCTACCGGGAAGCCGTGGGTCGGCCCTTGCAAAGCGCCGTTTGGACGGCGGCCTTCATGTCGTCGTCCTGCTCGTCCGTCCCACCCGGATCGACGTTCACCATGATCGTCGCCTGCCTGCCGTCGGCCGTGGCGCCGCCCGCGGTCTGATATCCGAATATGTCACCGCCGTGCCCCCAGTAGAGGCCGCCGCAGGGCAGTGGCCTGCTCTCCAGGCCCAGACCGTACGCCCGGCCGTCGGGGTTGCCGGTCGGCCGGGTCTTCATCATCTCCCGTAGCTGGGCCGGGTGCAGCAGCCTGCCGCGTACGAGCGCGTCCAGGAACCGGTTGAGGTCGGTACCGCTGGAGATCATTTCGCCGGACGCGCCCGCGATGGAAGGGTTGATCGCGGTGAGATCCATGAGCGGCGCGTTCTTGCCCGGCCGCACGTAACCGCGCGGGTGCGGCCCGTGGATCGCCGAGTCGTCACCCGGCACCGACGTCTCGCGCAGGCCGAGCGGCGTGATGATGCGCCGACGGATCTCCTCGCCGTACGGCCGTCCGGTCACCTTCTCGATGAGCAGGCCGACCAGCAGGTAGTTGGTGTTGGAGTAACGCCAGTCGGTGCCCGGTTGGAACGTCGGGGGGTGGGTGAGCGCGATGTCGACGAGATCGCGGGCTTCGTGGTGGGCAAGCGGGTCCTTGAGGATCTCCGGCGGGCTGAGGTACGTGAGGTAGTCGGGCAGGCCGCTGGTGTGCTGGAGCAGCTGACGGACGGTGATCGCTCGCCCGTCGTTTCCGTTGCCGCGTACGACGCCGGGCAGGTATCGCTCCACCGGCGCGTCCAGGACGACGCGGTGCTCTCCCGCCAGTTGGAGCACGACCGTTGCCACGAACGGCTTGGTCATGCTGCCGATCCGGAACCTGCTGTCGGTGCGCACCGGCGCGCGCGTCTCCACGTCTGCGACGCCGCCGGTCAGCACCGAACTGCCGTGCCGGTTCCGCATCTCCAGGAGCGCCCCGGGCCCACCGTCGACGGTGGTCAGCCGTCCCACGAGTTCGCGCAGCCGGGTGTCGTCGGCGGCGTTGGCGGACTTCGCGGCGGTGGGCCGGTCCGCGCGTTCCGCGCCGGTGCCCCTGCCCGGCGACACGCCTGCCACGATGCCGACCGCCACGGCCAGTGTGAGTGCGCCACCCAGTACCCGCTGATGCCTGATCATGTGTTCTCTTCCCTCGTCGTAGTCGGCACGATCACCGCGTCCCGCGCTACCGCGCGGCGGAGACGCACCTCGAAAACCGATGCCACGATCCGGCGCGCGCCGGTCGGGTTGTGAGACTTGTGAGACCTTCCGCGCGCGTACGCGCGATGCCTCCGACACCGAGGGTCCGGCAGGACCAGCCGGACCGCGCTGGGCGGAGGCAAACGCAACCGGAACCGTGCGAACGGGCCGCCTGGGTGGGTGGTTGCGGATGCGCCGCCGCGTCCTAGACCGCGGCCGGGGCGGGTGTGCGGACCTGGGGCGCGGAGTTTCCATGGGCGATCGGGACGAGGGCGATCCAGATCATGGCCGCGCCGACCGGGAGGAGGTTCATGTTCGCCATGATCGCCACGAAGCCGAGGAGGACCAGCGCCGGGCTCAGCGCTGCGGCGAGACCGCGCCGGGGGCCGACGACGGCGTACTGGACGAGCACCGCGACCAGGCCCAGCATGAACAACAGCGGGCCGATCTCGTAGAACGCCTGCGGGAGTACGGCGGGAACGTCGGCGTAGCGGTCGGACAGTGCGCTCTTCTCGGCGGTGTCCGCCGCCTTCAGGCCGACGACGATGTCGAGCACGGCTACGCGAACGAAGGTGGCCAGCCCGGCGCCGGCCACGGCGGTGAGGATGTCGGCGGTGATCCGGCGGGACCGGCTTCCGCCTTGCGCGTC
>NZ_JBVHLU010000199.1:0-9512 GCF_055558835.1 Embleya sp. NPDC025285 | reverse complement strand
ACGGGCAAGGAGCAGTCGATGACCATCACCGGCGGCTCGGGCCTGCCGAAGGACGACATCGACCGGATGATGCGCGAGGCGGAGGCGCACGCGGAGGAGGACCACCAGCGTCGCGAGGCCGCGGAGACCCGCAACCAGGCCGAGCAACTGGTGTACACCACCGAGAAGTTCATCAAGGACAACAGCGACAAGGTGCCCGCCGACGTCAAGACCGAGGTCGAGACGTCGCTCACCGAGCTCAAGGACGCGCTCAAGGGCGAGGACCTGGCCGCGATCCGCGACGCCGCGGAGAAGGTCAGCACCACGAGCCAGAAGCTGGGCACCGCGATGTACGCGAACGCGCAGCCCGGTACCGAGGGCGCGGCCGGTTCGCCCGGCGACGGCGCGGGCAACACTGCCGACGACGACGTCGTGGACGCCGAGATCGTCGACGAGGACCGTAAGGGCGGTGCTGCGTGACCGAAGGGACCGGCTCGAACCACGGCGCCGTCCCGGGCGACGCCCAAGAGACAGAGCCGAAGCCGGAAACCGGGACCGCCGCCTCGGCGGCGGCCCCGGCCCCCGGGGCGGCGGAGGCCGCCGAGCTGCGCAACCAGCTCGGTGAGCGCACCGCCGACCTGCAACGGCTCCAGGCCGAGTACGCGAACTACCGCAAGCGCGTCGAGCGGGACCGCAACGTGGCGGGCGAACTGGCCGCCATCAAGGTGCTGAGCGAACTGCTGCCGGTGCTCGACGACATCGGTCGGGCCCGGGACCACGGCGAACTGGCGGGCGGCTTCAAGTCGGTCGCCGAGTCGTTGGAGTCGATCGTGGCCAAGATGGGGCTGCAGAGCTTCGGTTCCAAGGGCGACCCGTTCGACCCGACGGTGCACGAGGCGCTGCTGCACTCGTACGCGACCGATGTCACCGAGCCCACGTGCGTGGAGATCCTGCAGCCCGGCTACCAGGTCGGCGAGCGGATCATCCGTCCGGCGCGGGTGGCGGTCGCGGAGCCCACAGCGGACGCCGAGGGCGGTCCGGAGGAGTCGGGCGAAGCGGCCGGAAGCTGAACCGTCACCGGGAACCAGACAACGAGAAGCGGAGAGGAGGGACGCCGATGCGCGGGTGGAGTGGATCCGGAAACGGGCGCTCGGAGCACGAGGGCACCCCGACCCGATCGGCGAGGGGCGCATGAGTACGAAGGACTACCTGGAGAAGGACTACTACAAGGTGCTCGGCGTCCCCAAGGACGCCGGCACCGCCGAGATCAAGAAGGCCTACCGCAAGCTCGCCGTCGAGTTCCACCCGGACAAGAACAAGGGTGACACCAAGGCGGAGGAGCGGTTCAAGGAGATCTCGGAAGCCTACGACGTGCTCGCCGACGACAAGCGGCGCAAGGAGTACGACGAGGCACGGACCCTGTTCGGCAGCGGGGGTGGCTTCCGCGGCCCCGGCGGCGGGCAGGGCGGGGCCGGCGGCTTCCCCTTCGACCTCGGCGACATCTTCGGTGGCCAGCAGGGCGGCGCGGGCAACACCGGCGGCCTGGGCGACATCTTCGGCGGGCTGTTCGGCGGCGGTCGGCAGACCGGACGGCAGCAGCCCCGACGCGGCTCGGACGTGGAGTCCGAGGTCACCCTCGGCTTCGCGGACGCGGTGGACGGCGCGACCGTCCCGATCCGGCTGACCAGCTCCGAGCCGTGTCGGCACTGCAACGGCACGGGCGCGGCCGCGGGCACCACCCCGCGGATGTGTCCCACCTGCGCGGGTTCGGGCAACGTCAGCCGTCCGCAGGGCGGCTTCGGCTTCTCCGAGCCGTGCCGCGACTGCAAGGGCCGCGGGCTGCTGGTGGACGACCCGTGCATCGTGTGCAACGGCAGCGGTCGGGCCAAGAGTTCGCGCACGATGCAGGTCCGGATCCCGGCCGGGGTTCAGGACGGACAGCGGATCCGGCTCAAGGGCAAGGGCGCTCCCGGCGAGCGCGGCGGCCCCTCCGGCGACCTGTACGTCGTGGTGCACGTCAAGACGCACTCCGTATTCGGCCGCAAGGGCGACAACCTCACCGTCACCGTGCCGGTCACCTTTCCGGAGGCGGTGCTGGGGGCGGAGGTCACCGTGCCCACCCTGGGCGGCATCCCGGTCACGCTCAAGCTCCCCGCGGGCACGGGCAACGGCCGCACGCTGCGCGTCCGCGGGCGCGGTGCGGCACGCAAGGACGGCACTCGGGGCGACCTCCTGGTCACCGTCGAGGTGACGGTCCCACAGCAGCTGAACGACAAGGCGCGCGAGGCGCTGGAGGCGTTCCGCGAGGCGACCGTCGCGCACGATCCCCGAGCCGATCTGTTGGACGCGGCGAAGGGGGCATGACATGCGACCGGGCGGCTTGGGCGGCGACGGCGGGCGGCGTGGCTACGAGATCGACGAGACCTCTCCGGTCTACGTGATCTCGGTGGCCGCGCAACTGTCCGGCCTGCATCCACAGACGCTGCGCCAGTACGACCGACTCGGCCTGGTCTCGCCGGACCGCACGGCCGGTCGCGGGCGGCGCTACTCCGCCCGCGACATCGTCCAGTTGCGCGAGGTGCAGCGGCTCTCCCAGGAGGCCGGCATCAACCTCGCCGGGATCAAGCGGATCCTGGAGCTGGAGAACCAGGTGCTCGCGCTGAGCGTGCGGGTGGCCGAGTTGGAGCACGCGCTGCACGAGGCGACGGACGCGAGCGCCCGGCGCGAGGCGGCCGTACACGCGTCCTACCGACGCGATCTGGTCCCGGTCCGGCCGCAGGCGGGCACCGCGCTCGTGGTGTGGAAGCCCAGGCGCGGGCGCACCGACTGACGCCCGGCGCACGGGCCGCACGAGATCCGGGAGGGGCGGGGCTTCGGCCGCGCCCCTTCGTCCGTGTGGGCCGCGGCCTCGTTCGCGGGGGTCGGGCCCGCCGTTTCGTGCGGGGCGGGCGTTCGGGTGGCCTCGGCACATCCTTGATGCCGCTCAATACGCGTCAGTAGGGTCGCCGCATGAAGCCGAATCGTCGGGACGTCCTGAAGTACTCGGCCGCGGGCGCGGCACTGCTGGGAGCGGCGGCGTGCACCGACGCCGAGGAGTCGCCGGTCAACAAGTCGAGCGACGCGCCCAAGCCCGGCGCCCCGACCTCGGGCGGCGCCGCAGGCGCGGCCGGCACCACCCTGGAGCGCACCCTGCTGCTCGGCCCGCCCGGCCCGGGCGGTTACCGCAAGGTGGTCGCCGGCCCCGGCGAACCGCACCTGCTGCGCAACGAGTTGGCCCCCGGCGCCGGTCCCGGCGACAAGACGAAGAGCCGACCCCTGGTGGCCTTCACCCAACTGACGGACATCCACATCCAGGACTCCCAGTCGACCGCGCGGGTGGACTTCCTGGACCGGCACAGCGACAAGGACCAGCCGTTCGCCAAGCTGCTGCCGTTCCAGTCGTCGTACCGCCCGCAGGAGGTGCTGACGGCGCAGATCGCCGAGGCGATGGTGCAGTCCCTCAACCGGATCGGCAAGGGCCCGGCGCTGGGCCAACCCCTGGCGTTCACCATCTGCACGGGCGACAACACCGACAACATCCAGTTCAACGAGCTGCGTTGGTACATCGACGTGCTCGACGGCGGCAAGAAGGTCACCCCCGACTCGGGCGACCGGAACAAGTACGAGGGCCCGATGGACGCGGTCGCGTACAACGACCGCTACTGGCACCCGGACGGCACGCCGGCCGGACAGAAGGACGACCTGCCCAGGCGCGAGTTCGGTTTCCCCACCGTGCCGGGTCTGCTCGACGCGTGCCGGCGTCCGTTCGAGGCGACCGGCCTGAAGACCCCGTGGTACACCGCGTACGGCAACCACGACGGGCTGGTCCAGGGCAACCTGCCGGTCAACGAATTGCTGGGCAAGGTCGCGGTCGGCGACGAGAAGGTGCTGGACATATCCGCGAAGGAGACCGTCGTCGCGCTCGCGGTCGGACTGCAGAGCGGCAAGCCGGACGCGCTTGCCGCGCTGATGTCGGGCCCCAAGCGCAAGGTCACCGCCGACCCGGACCGGCGGCTGATCGACCGCGCGGAGACGATCAAGGAGCACTTCAACACCACCGGCTTGCCCAAGGGCCACGGCTTCACCCAGCAGAACATCGACGCCAAGACCGCGTACTACAGCTTCGACCAGGGTCAGGTGCGCTGCCTGGTCCTGGACACGGTGAACCAGTACGGCCTGGACTCCGGCTGCCTGGACCCGACCCAGTTCGCGTGGCTCCAGGACCACCTGATGAAGGGCAGTTCCAGCTACCTGGACGAGCAGGGCAAGGTGGTCCAAGGCACCGGCCAGGACAAGCTGTTCGTGCTGTTCAGCCACCACACCATCGAGACGATGGTGAACCGCACGGTGCCCCCGGGGCAGCCCGCGCGAATCCTGGGCCCCGAGGTCTTGTCGCTGCTGCTGCGCTTCCCGAACGTCGTGCTGTGGGTGAACGGGCACACCCACGACAACCACGTGAAGCCGCACCCGCGCCCGGCCGGCTTCGCCGCTCCCGGAGGCTTCTGGGAGGTCAACACCGCGTCGCACATCGACTGGCCCTCGCAGGCGCGGATCGTGGAGATCGGGGACAACCGCAACGGCACACTGTCCGTCTTCGGCACCATCGTCGACTCGGCCGGGCCGGAGTCCAACGGCGGCAAGCTGGACACCCCGGTCGCACTGGCCGCGCTGGCCCGCGAACTCGCGGGCAACGACTGGCACGAGCGCGATCGCCCGGACGCGAAGGTGGACGGTCGGCGCGGTCGGATCGAGGACCGCAACGTGGAACTGCTGGTGCCGACGCCGGCGTGGCTCACGTAGAGCAGGCGGGTCCGCCGAGTCCGGCGGTCTACCAGACCACCGTCACCACGCGGGCGCAGCGTGACTTGGAGCGCTTGACCAGTTCGCCGTTGGGACGGTCGCTGCCGGCGACCCAGGCCATCGCCTCGCCGACGCTGCGACCGCCCCGGCGCTGGCGCCTGGTCAGCCGCTCGTCGCGGACCCGGTCCGAGGCGTGCACGTACCAGACCTCGGTCATCAGGCAGTAGGCGTCGGTCCAGCCGGGAGCGTCCAGTGCCAGGTAGTTGCCCTCGGTCACCACGATCCGGGTGCCGGGGCGGACCACGTGCCGCGCCGCGACCGGCTCGTGCAGCGAGCGGTCGTAGTCCGGCACGTACACGTCCCGGTCCACCTCGTGCACCACACGGGCCAGCGTGGTCGCGTAGCCCCACACGTCGAACGTGTCCACGGCGCCCTTGCGGTGCAGTCGGCCGATCCGCTTGAGCTGCACGTTCGAGAGGTGGAACCCGTCGAGCGGCACATAGGCGGCGGTACCGACGCCGACCCGCTGTTCGATCGCGCGCACCAGGCGGCCGGCGAGCGTGGACTTCCCGGCACCCGGCGGACCGGCGAGGCCGAGCACGACCCGATCGGCCCCGGGCGCCGCCGGAATCAGCCGTACCGCCGCATCCGCGAGCGCGTCGAGTGTTTCGAGGGCACCGGACACATCTGGCATGTCCGCAGTCTAGGCATCCGGAGCGACGCACGGTTGAGTGGAATAGACTCAACTTAGTTGTGGTTGCCACAGTCAAAGGACCGTTCGGGTGCCATACGGACACGACACGGACGGAATGATGGCCGTGACATCGCGTGCCCGAAGCGAAGGAGTCGCACACCTCACATGGATGCACAGAAGCTCACCACCAAGGCCCAAGAGGCCCTTTCGGTCGCCATCCGCAAGGCTTCCGCGGCGGGACACCCCCAGGTGGAGCCCGCGCATCTGCTGCTCGCCCTGCTCGAACAGCCCGAGGGGACCGCGGTCCCGCTGCTGGGCGCGGCCGGTGTGGACGTGCCGCTCCTGAAGGTCGCGGCCGTCCAGATTTCCGATCGCCTGCCGAGCGCGTCCGGCTCAACGGTGGCCGCTCCGCAGCTCGCCCGCGAGACGATGCTCGCGCTCGACGAGGCGGAGAAGCAGGCCGACAAGCTCGGCGACACGTTCGTGTCCACGGAGCACGTCCTGGTCGGTCTCGCGTCCGGCCGCTCCGGTCCGGTCGCCGAGGCGCTGCGCGACGCGGGCGCCACGCCGCAGGCGCTGCTCGACTCCTTCAAGGCGGTGCGCGGCAGCGCCCGGGTCACCTCCCAGGACCCGGAGAGTACCTATCAGGCCCTGGAGAAGTACGGCCGCGACCTGACCGAGGAGGCCCGCGACGGCAAGCTGGACCCGGTGATCGGCCGCGACTCGGAGATCCGCCGGGTGGTCCAGGTGTTGTCCCGCCGGACCAAGAACAACCCGGTCCTGATCGGTGAGCCCGGCGTCGGCAAGACCGCCGTCGTCGAGGGCCTGGCCAGGCGGATCGTGGCCGGCGACGTGCCCGAGTCGCTGCGCGACAAGCGGCTGATCGCGCTCGACCTGGGCGCGATGGTCGCGGGCGCGAAGTATCGCGGCGAGTTCGAGGAGCGGCTGAAGGCGGTCCTGAACGAGATCAAGTCCAGCGACGGCCAGGTCGTCACCTTCATCGACGAACTGCACACCGTGGTGGGCGCGGGCGCGACCGGCGACAGTTCGATGGACGCGGGCAACATGCTCAAGCCGATGCTCGCGCGCGGCGAACTGCGCCTGGTCGGCGCGACCACGCTGGACGAGTACCGCAAGCACATCGAGAAGGACCCCGCGCTGGAGCGCCGGTTCCAGCAGGTGTTCGTCGGCGAGCCCAGCGTCGAGGACACCATCGCGATCCTGCGCGGCCTCAAGAGCCGGTACGAGGCGCACCACAAGGTGCAGATCGCCGACTCGGCCCTGGTCGCCGCGGCCACCCTCTCCGACCGCTACATCACCGCGCGCTTCCTCCCCGACAAGGCGATCGACCTGGTCGACGAGGCGGCGTCGCGGCTGCGGATGGAGATCGACTCCTCCCCCGTCGAGATCGACGAACTCCAGCGCTCGGTGGACCGGCTGCGGATGGAGGAGATGGCGCTGGCCAAGGAGACCGACGCGGCCAGCCGGGACCGGCTGGAGCGACTGCGCAAGGACCTCGCGGACAAGCAGGAGCAACTCAGCGGGCTGACCGCGCGCTGGCAGCAGGAGAAGGCCGGCCTGAACCGGGTCGGCGAGCTCAAGGAACGCCTGGACGCGGCCCGCGGCGAGGCCGAGCGGGCCCAGCGGGACGGCGACTTCGAGACCGCCTCGAAGCTGATGTACGGCCAGATCCCGACCCTGGAGCGCGAGCTGGCCGAGGCCGCCGCGACCGAGGGCGACCGGGGCACGCACGGCACCGCGATGGTCAAGGAGGAGGTCGGCCCGGACGACGTCGCCGACGTGGTCTCGTCCTGGACCGGCATCCCCTCCGGCCGCCTCCTGGAGGGCGAGCGTGGCAAGCTGCTGCGGATGGAGGACGAGCTGGGTCGCCGGCTGATCGGCCAGAAGGCGGCCGTGGCGACGGTCTCCGACGCGGTACGCCGGGCCCGCTCCGGCATCGCCGACCCGGACCGCCCGACCGGCTCCTTCCTCTTCCTGGGCCCGACCGGTGTGGGCAAGACCGAGTTGGCCAAGTCGCTCGCCGACTTCCTCTTCGACGACGAGCGCGCGATGGTGCGGATCGACATGTCGGAGTACGCGGAGAAGCACTCGGTCGCCCGCCTGGTCGGCGCGCCGCCCGGCTACGTGGGCTACGAGGAGGGCGGCCAGTTGACCGAGGCGGTCCGCCGCCGGCCGTACTCGGTGGTGCTCCTGGACGAGGTGGAGAAGGCCCATCCCGAGGTCTTCGACGTCCTGCTCCAGGTGCTCGACGACGGGCGGCTGACCGACGGCCAGGGCCGCACGGTGGACTTCCGCAACGTGGTGCTGATCCTGACCTCGAACCTGGGGTCCCAGTACCTGGTCGACCCGGCGCTGTCCCGGGAGCAGCAGCAGAACCTGGTGATGGACGTGGTTCGCAACGCGTTCAAGCCGGAATTCCTCAACCGGCTCGACGACATCGTGCTCTTCGACGCGCTCGGCACGGCGGAACTCGCACACATCGTCGGACTCCAGGTCGATCGGCTCGGCGCCCGGCTCAAGGACCGCCGGATCACCCTGACGGTGACCGACGCGGCCCGCGAGTGGCTCGCGCTGACCGGGTACGACCCGGCGTACGGCGCGCGGCCGCTGCGCCGGCTGATCCAGACCGCCATCGGCGACAAGCTGGCCCGGGCGCTGCTCGCCGGCGAGATCGACGACGGCGACACGGTCGTGGTCGACCTGGACGAGGCGAGCGACACGCTGGTGGTGCAGCCGCAGGAGCGGGTGCCGGCGAAGACGCTCTGACGAGCGGGTTCGGGGCCGAGTCGGCCACGAATGCCACGGCGCCGGGACCTGTTGCGGGTCCCGGCGCTTCGGCATGGCAGCATGCATGCGGAGTTATCTGACGGTGCGTCACACGTCGGGGGTTCGGTCGGGTCGGCTCCGGTCACGCGGTGCGCCGAGGATGGTGCGCCATGCGCGGCACGACAAGATCGCCTAGCACCGGATGAAGCGGACAAAACCCGCGAAGCCGGTAGCGTCCAGCGTGACAGATATCATCGACGCAGTGGTTAAGTTACCAGCGGGTAAGATGCCCGCACGGCCGTACGCTGTCGGCCGATACACGCCCCGGAAGGGACGTCCCACCGGAGGAGCCGAACGCCCATGCAGCTCGCAGCGATCGTGATCTCGCTGGTCACCTTGGTGGTCGGCGCCGCGCTCGCGGCGCGCGCCGTCGCGCATATCTACCGCTTCGTCCAGGTAGGCCAGCCGGACGGCAGCCGAACCGGACAGCCCGCGCAGCGCACCGCGACCCTCGGCCGGGAGTTCCTCGGCCACACCCGAATGCTCAAGTGGGGCGTCGTCGGCGTGGCCCACTGGTTCGTGGCCGTCGGCTTCCTGACCCTCGGCCTGACCATCATCACCGCCATCGTGCAGCTCTTCGACGCGCACTGGGTGTTCCCGCTCATCGGCGATTGGCTGCCGTACGAGCTGTTCACCGAGTTCATCGCGCTCGCCACGTTCGTCGGCATCGTGGTGCTGATGGTCATCCGGCAGCTGAGCCTGCCCTCGCGCCCGGGCCGCAAGTCGCGCTTCGCCGGCTCGGTGTCGTGGCAGGCGTACTACGTCGAGTGGACGATCCTGGTGATCGGCCTCGCGATCCTGACGCTGCGCGCCCTGGAGGCCGCCCTGCTCGGGGTGGACCACTACGAGGCGGGCTTCTTCGCGTCGTACCCGCTCAGCCTGGCCTTCCAGGACCTGGGCGAGTCCACGCTGGAGAACCTGGTCTACCTGACCGCGATGATCAAGCTCACCGCGACCGGCGCCTGGGCGGTGACGATCGGGCTGAACCCGAGTATGGGTGTGGCCTGGCATCGGTTCCTGGCGTTCTTCAACATCTATTTCAAGCGTGATGCCGATGGTGGTGTCGCGTTGGGTGCGTTGGCGCCGATGCGTTCGGGTGGCGAGGTGATCGATTTCGAGGACCCGGCCGAGGACGCGGTGTTCGGGGTGTCGC
>NZ_JBVHLU010000198.1:0-9626 GCF_055558835.1 Embleya sp. NPDC025285 | reverse complement strand
CCCCCCCCCCCCCCCCCCCCCCCCCCCCCCCCCCCCCCCCCCCCCCCCCCCCCCCCCCCCCCCCCCCCCCCCCCCCCCCCCCCCCCCCCTCGGCGCGTGACGGCGCGCGTCAGGCCCGCACTACCGGGGATCCACCGCCGTCAGCCCCCGCCCGTCGAGGTTCAGCCACCGCGTGATGCCGAGCCGCGCAGGAACGACACGTCGTGGCTCGCCACGATCAGCGCACCCCGGTACGACTCCAGCGCGGTCGTCAACTGCCGCACGCTCGCCATGTCGAGGTTGTTCGTCGGCTCGTCGAGCATCAGCAACCGCGGCGCGGGCTCGGCCGGCAGCAGCGCCGCCGGCGTGGCCCGGAACCGCTCGCCGCCCGACAACGAGTCCGCCCGCTGGTCGGCCCGCCGTCCCCGAAGAGGAACCGGGCCGGCCGCGCGCGGATCTCGTTGTCGCTCGCACCCGGCGCGAAACGGCCGACGTTCTCCACCACGGTCAGGTCGTCGAACAACAGGTCCAGGCGCTGCGGCAGGCAGCGCATCGGCACCTCCCGCCGCACCTCGCCGGTGCGCGGCTCGGTAAGCCCCGCGATGCTCCGCAGCAGCGTTGTCTTGCCCGCACCGTTGCGGCCGAGCAGCGCGATGCGCTCGGGACCGCGTACGTCGAGCTTCACGCGCGGCCCGACCGAAGCCCGACGCCCGGCACCGCCACGACCTGGCGGCCCTCCGGCACCTCGGCTTCGGGGAGCCCTCGGAGGTCGAGGCGAACATCTTGGCGCGCACCCGGTATGTCGGATGGCCCACGCCTCGACCATCGCCTCCTCGGCTTCCGGCGACGCCCGCACGCGACGGCGACCACCGCCCTCCGGAGGTGATCCCGGCGCTATCGCACCGCGCGTAGGCAGCGCTCGCCCTGGCTGCGGAGCGCGTCGGCGACCTCGGACGGCGCCTCGTCGAGGGTGAAGTCGACGTCCACCGAAGTGATCATCCAGGCCAGGTCCCGGGGGGTTTCGGCGCCCAGGCGCAGCAGGCAGTTGCCGTCGTCGAGCGGTTCGACGACGCCCATACCGGGCCAGATGCGTCGCAGGATCGTCTCGGCGGACTCGTGCAGCGTGACCGTCGCCTGACAGGGCCAGGTTCGCCAGGACAGTCGATGTGCGAGGTAGGTGGCCACGTCGCCGTCGGGCGGGTCCCGTGGCGCGAAGCGGGGTCCGATCGGCGTGCGCGGGGTGAGTCGGTCGACGCGGAAGGTGCGCCAGCCCCGGCGGTCGGTGTCCCAGGCGACCAGGTACCAGTACCTGTCGAAGTTGACGAGGCTGTGCGGTTCCGTGGTTCGGATGGAGTCGCCGCCGCGTGGGCCGGCGTAGTCGAAGCGCAGTCGTTCGTGCCGGCGGCAGGCGTCGGCGATCGCCATCAGCGTGTTCGGCGACACTTGCGGCGTGGGAGCGACGCCGGCCCGGATCGTCGCGGCGTGCAGGGCTTGGACGCGGTATCGCAGCCGGGATGGCAGGACCTGCTCCAGTTTGGTGAGCGCCCGCAGTGAGGTCTCCTCGATAGCGGCCACGGATCCGCCCGCCGCGGTGCGCAGTCCGATCACCACCGCGACAGCCTCGTCGTCGTCGAGGAGGAGCGGCGGCAGCGTCGCCCCGGCACCGAGGCGATAGCCGGCGGTCCCCCGGGTGGCGTGGACCGGGTAGCCGAGTTCGCGCAGGCGTTCCACGTCGCGGCGGACCGTGCGGGGGGTGATCCCGAGGCGTTCGGCCAGTTCGGCGCCCGACTGGTGGCGGTGGGTCTGCAGTAGCGACAACAGTTTGAGCAGTCGCGCGGAGGTCTCCAACATGAGGACAACACTGCCCGAAGCTTAGGAACAGGATCGTCCCAAGTGGGTCGTAGCGTGATCGGCATGACGACGACAGAGGGCGTACCCCCCTTCCGCATCAACGTCCCGCAGACCGACCTCGACGATCTGAACGCGCGTCTGGCGGCCACTCGTTGGCCGGACGAGGTGGCCGGGGTCGGCTGGAGCCGAGGAGTGCCGGTCGGGTATCTGAAGGAGCTCGCCGAGTACTGGCGAACGTCCTACGACTGGCGGGCGCAGGAGGCCGCGCTCAACGAGCACCCGCAGTTCGTCACCACCGTCGAAGGGCAGAACATCCATTTCCTGCACGTGCGTTCGCCCGAGCCCGACGCGCTGCCGCTGATGCTGCTGCACGGCTGGCCGGGCGGGGTGGTGGACTTCCTCGACGTCATCGGGCCGCTGTCCGACCCGCGCGCGCACGGTGGTGACCCGTCCGAGGCGTTCCATCTGGTCGTCCCGTCACTGCCGGGGTTCGGTTTCTCCACGCCGCTGGCCGGACCCGGGATGGGTGCGGCCCGGATGGCCGCCGTGCTGGCGGGGCTGATGTCCCGCCTCGGGTACGCGCGCTACGGGGTCCAGGGCTACGACACCGGCGCGTGGGTCGCCCCCGCACTGGGCCGGCAGGACGCGGAACACGTCGTCGGGATCCACGTCAACGCCCTGATCACCTTCCCGATCGGTCTGGAGGGCGAGACGGAGGGCCTCACCGACGTCGAACAGCGCCGTTGGCAGGCGATGCAGGACTTCAACGACGGCTACCTGCAGTGCAACGCCAAGCGGCCGCAGACCGTCGCGTACGGCCTCAACGACTCGCCGGTCGGTCAACTCGCCTGGATCGTCGAGAAGTTCAAGGAGTTGACCGACCCGGAGGACGGCCTGCCCGAGGACAGCGTCGATCGCGACCGCATGCTCACCGATGTGGCGCTCTACTGGTTCACCGGCACCGCCGCGTCGGCCGCGCAGGTGTACTACGAGGAGATCTCCGCGAACTCCTGGAGCGGGGACGGCGACTGGGAGGCGGAGTCGGGCAAGGAGACCACCTCCTGGGGTGCGGTACTCGACGACCCGGCCGAAGAATACGACGACGGGACGGACGGCGGCACCGAATCCCGGCAGGCCGCCGAGCGTGGCACCGTACCGACCGGCGTCCTGGTCTCCGCCCACGACGTAAGCATCCGCCGGTGGGCCGAACGCGACCACAATGTGGTGCACTGGAAGGAACTCGACCGCGGAGGCCACTTCCTGTCCATGGAGGCCCCCGACCTTCTGGTCGCCGACGTCCGCGCGTTCTTCCGGAAGCTCCGCTGAGGCAGTCGTGGAACGTCACCCGGTGCCGGCAGGTGCCGAAGCGCTTCGGATCGGCCCGGAGTTCAGGATGCGGATCGCGGTGCCGGATTCAGTCCCGGTCGACCACGACGATGCCGGTGCCCGAGGACAGCAGCCTGCCGACGTTGAGGCCGAACATGGCGCGGAAGCTGTCGCTGAAGTGCGACGGCGACGCGAATCCGGCGCCGACGGAGGCAAGCCGTGGTCAGATCCTGGCCTCTGGCCACGGCGGCCGCGACGTGGATCATGCGCGTCCACAACCGGTACCGGCGAAAGCTCGTCCGCGCGTTCTCGGAAAAGAGATGGAGGAACCGAACCGGGAGGTCGACAGATGCACCGAGCGGGCGGTGTCGGCCGCGCCCCAGTCGCCTTCCGGCCGCTTGCGCATGGTGTGCAGGGCTGCCCGGATCCGTTCGTCCATCGTGTCGGGGCCGCCGGCGAAGTCGGGCCGGTCTTGGCCGGACGAGCGCGGGCGGCCACGACGACTGGCCGGTCGTCCCGGACACCCGGCGTTCGGTCGCGGCCCGACCCGCGCTGCGGCGCCCGCGGCGGTTCCCCCCGTTCGAGGCGTCGGCCGCGTGCCCTTCGGGTCAGCGCTTGCGCTTCTTGAGGAAGCGCGGGATCACGATGATCGCGAGGACCACCCACAGCGCCACGAACGCGTACGGGAACCAACTCGGGCCGTCCGGTCGGCTCCCCGCCGACAACGCACCGTGACCCGCGATCGCCGCTACATCGAAACCCATGCCCATCCCCTTCGCGCAGGCGGTCACCGGACCGCAATCCGAGCGCGCCGCCGGGTCCTTCCGTCGACGCGACCGGCGTCTACCCCGTTTTCCACGGAACGTGCGAGGACCGAACCACGAGGCGGACCGCCGCCGTTCGGCCTCTCCGGAACGGGCCCGCCACTCGGCGGTGGTCCCCGGCGTGTCCGACGTGACACGCCGCGTGCCCTGCGCGAACGGCCGACCGCCACCGGCCACATTGCGCACCATCGGAAGCCGGACCCACCTCGTGGGTCCGGCTTCACCCGCGCCCGGACGCGAACGACTCGGGCGGATCACGAGGACCCGAGGCCGCCCGTGCGCATGCCACCCGCGCCCGCCCCGTAGGGACCGGTGTGGGGCGTGCTCACGTCGTGCGGGCGGGCTGGTCGAACCATGCCGTCACGACCGCCGTCGAAGTCGCCGAAGGACGGACGCGGCGAACGTCCGCGCCGGGCGCGTCATCGACACCGACCGGGGGTCGGGTCAGCCGCCGACCTGTTGCAGGCCCCAGTAGTGGGGCTCGATGGGGGCCGCTTGCACGACGATGCGTCCGGTGACGTCGGGCGAGTCCACGACCTTCCCCCACGAAGGGGACTGGTCGTGCGGGGTGTGTTCGATGTCGGCGTACACGATGCCGCCGGGCTTGTCGGTGCCGTAGGACACGGTCCAGTCGGCGTACCTGTCGGCGTCGCAGTTGTCGTTGACCGCCAGCCTGTGGTTGTCGTTGACCTTCATGCACCTGCGGGGGTCGGAACCGGCCTTGGAGATGTCCATCGTGCCGTTGGGTCGCCGGCGCACCTGCCAGTCGGGCGAGGTGGAGGCGGTCTCCGTACAGGCGCCCAGTGACACCGTGCCGGGACTCGTAACCGGCTTGTACCAGATCAGGCACTTGCCGTCCCTGAGGGCCGGAAACCGGTATGTACCGTCGCCGAGCGGCGCGGCCTGGGCGGGCGGAGCGAGTGTCGCGACGGCCGCGACCACGGCGGCGACGACGGCGATCAAGCGTGCACGCATGGGATCGAACTCCTCGAAGCAATCGGGGGCGAGCCCATCACGCAACGGGCATGTTGCCGACACCCCGGCCACCGGGTCGGCGGCCACCACCATCCTGGAACGCCGCCCCGATGCTGCGGGCCCCCTACGACCGACCACCACCCGAACGGCCCAGTCGCATGGGGCGCCGTCAGTGGGCGTACGCCTCGCCGGCGGCGAGGACACGTCCGCCTTCGCAGCGGGCAGCCCGATGGCCCGCCCTCCTCCGACGATGGCCGGCGCACGAGGTGCAGTAGCCGCGTCGGTAGCGGAGTTGGCCGGGGCGGGCGGCCACGACTACAGAAGGCGGTGTCAGAGTCCGAGCCAGGTGACCTGGGGGATGGAGATGCATTCCTGGCGGGGGACGGTGAGGTATTCGAAGAGGAGGTTGCGGGCCGGGTCGCTGTGGGTGCGAATGCCCGGGCCGGTGCCCTGGAAGTCGACACCGTCGAGGTAGACCATGGAGTTGACCGTGGCCAGGTCCGCGGCCGCCTTCTCGACGGCGGACAGCACCTCGGACGGCAGACCCGCGGCGACCTCTTCCAGGCTGGGCAGCCATTCCCAGGACCAGTCACCCACCGGCGATCTCGCGGTGCGCCTCGGCGCGCAGGCGGGCGATCTCGGTCCCCGCGGTCCGGATCTCCTCGGGATCGTGCGACCGCGCCACGACGCGCTCCAACTCGCGCAGACGCCGCGCGAGGGCGGGGCGGCGCTCGATCGCCACGAACACGGCCCATTTGCGCAGGAACAGCCGGACCGCGTTCGGCTGGAGGTTCTCGGCGACCCAGTCCAGCGCCTCGTCCTCCTCCTGCTGGAACTCGGGCAGGTAGGTGGGGCTCAACACGGCCACCGCCTCCCGAAGCGCCCGGATCTTCAACGGCGGCATCGGAATCAGCGGCTCGTCGCCCCACTCGGCATGCTCAGCGGTCATGGTCTCCTCCTCCACCGCCCAGTCAACCAGAACCATCCGACCCTCACTCCCGCCACCACGGACCTGCCGAGAACAACAGGCCCGGTCAGGCCAAGCCGGTGGGCCGGCGGAACGAGTTGTCGATGCTCGGTCCGGAGCCCCGTCAGGCTCGGCGGGGGTGTCGCCATCGAAAAGGGGCCCGGCAGCCAGTGGCGCTGAGGTTGTCGAACTCGGCCTGGCTCAGGCCCGAGGCCCCGGGAGCAGGCATTCCAGACCGCGGCCCGGCATCACGACAACCCATGGGGAACGGGTTCAGGCCAGTCCGCCGGCCCGAGGATCGTGGCGGCGCAGCGGAGGGACTATCGGGGACTCGGCTCAGTGCTTTGTCGTCTCGAGACGATCCGCCTGTGTGGCATCGATGCGCGCTTGCGCTTGGCGGAGCATCCCAGGGCGGATCCGCCCCATCATGCCAATGCGGCCGAGCACGCCGGGCACGACCGGTGCTCCGCTGCGCGCCTCCGCTCGCACCGTGGGGGACTCCGTCTTCCTCCGCGGCGCGGTCCTACCGTGCACAGGGACGGGAACCAGCCCGGCCGCCCGGTACCACCGCCGATTCTGCCCGACGAACCGCCGAGTTCCGGAACTCCCCGAAAGGGACAGGTGAAGCGTGAAGCAACGGAGCAGGCTCCAGCCGTCCTGCACCGTTTTGTGGAGGGAGCCACGGGCCCGCTTCCGGCCCTCTTGCGCCACGCGTCGGGTTCCACCTGCCGCGTGCATGTGGTGGTGAACCGCGGTGTCGAGTGAAGGTGTTCGCGTTCGGTGGGTGTGAGGTTCGCAGTGAGATTCGAGGGGTGTGGTGGCGAGGGGCTTCGGGTCGTTCCGGGCGGGGCGCGACGAAGTGGTCGTTCATGGACCGGGTCGCCGGGTGCTACGGGCCGGCGCCGATGCCCCGGCGGCTCACCGGCGTTGGCTCAACCGCCGCCCCTGTAGGTCATGCTGCCGGGGTCGGTAGTGGCCATATGGGGTGTGGTGCGGGATGACGTCCTGGACCTCGTCGGGGGGGGCGGGCTCGGCTTCATTCGGCGAAGCCGGACGTCTGGGCGCGCCTGACGCGATCCACGTCGCCGACCGCTACCTCCTCTGGAAGAACCTCGCCGAGGCCGTCGAGAAGACCGTGATCCAGCACCGTGCCCTGCTGCCCGAGCCCGCACCGGAGCCCGAGCCCGCAGCAACGCCGGTGACAACGTTGCTGCCGCAGCCTGCTCCGATGCGGACCACCGGGCGCCCGGCCAACCGGGTTCCACGCACACACCTGCCGGCACTGAGCGGAGGTCGTCCGGCGGTTTCCTACCGAAGCGTGGTCCCTCTGGACACGTGTGTGACGCCTACGGTTTGGCAGACGTGGTGATCGTCGATCCGGTCGGGGCTGCGGAGTCCGGCACCCCCGCGTAGTCGGGCAGTTCGACGCCGTTGATCGCGCGCCCGACCAGCTCCGTGAACCATTCGCCGGCGAAATCGGGGCCCGGCTCGGCGTCCGGCCCGGGAACCTCGCGGCTGCGGGCGTTCAACCGGCCGATCTCCTGGTTGGCCTCGACGAACGAGCGCATCCGCGCCTCGTAGCGGGCGAACCCCGCCTCGGGGTCCCATCCGGCAGCGGCCAGCTCTCCGGCCAGCAGGTAGGCACCGACCAGGGCCAGCCCGGTGCCCTGTCCGGACATCGGCGACGAGCTGAACGCCGCGTCCCCGAGCAACCCCACCCGTCCGCTCGACCAGCGGTCCATCACCACCTGCGCGACCTGGTCGAGGTAGAAGTCCGGGGTGTCGTCCAGGTGCGCGAGGATGTCCGGGGTCAACCAGCCCAGGCCCGTCATCCGCTCCCGCAGCAGGACCTTCTGGGCCGCGACGTCACGGTGGTCGACGTCGAAGTCGGCCGACGCGAAGTAGAACATGGCCATCGCCCGGGTGGCGTCCTGGATGGGCCGCAGGAGGGCGGAGCGCCCGGACTCCTGATCCTGGTACTCGAGCAGCCGGCGGTCCAACCCGAACTCGTTGGGCACACTGTAGAAGGCCAGCACGTGCCCGAGGTGGCGGAGAAACCGCTCATGCGGCCCGAAGACCATCGCTCGCAGCTCCGAGTGCACCCCGTCCGCCCCGACCACCAGGTCGAAGCGCCGCCGGTTGCCGCCCGCGAAGACCACGTCGACCCCGTCCGCGTCCTGGGCAAGATCGGCGATTCGGTCGCCGAAGACGTACTCGACGCCGTCGCGGGTGTCGTCGTAGAGCACCCTGGACAGGTCCCCGCGCAGGATCTCGATGTCCGCGATGAACCCGTCGCCACCGTCGTCGTCGGCATCGAAGGTCTCCAGCACCCGCCCGTCCGCGTCCACGGTGTGCGCGCCCGCGGTGTCGGTGCACGCCGCGCGCACCGCCGCGGCCAACCCCATGCGCCCGATGACCTCCCTGGCGACCCCCCGCGCGTCCACCGCCTGCCCGCCCGGACGCAGCTCGGGAGCCCGCTCCACCACGGTCACCTCGGCCCCCCGCCGGCGCAGCCAGTGGGCCAGCGCGGGTCCCGCGATGCTCGCCCCCGCCACCAACACCCTGGGGCCGCCCGCCCGCGTCCCCTGCCCGCCCGTCCGGATCGCGTACCCATGGTCGGAGTCGTCGACGCTCATCACTGCCTCCAAAAGGCAGTGGAGCGCCCGCTCGGTCGATCCCTACGCTCGACCACCTGGCGCACGACCGGCGTGACGAAGAGGTCGCACAACAGGAAGTGGCTCGGGTCCTCGGCGTCGAGGTCGCACATCCGGCGTACACCGCAGTCCGCTGCCCTGCGTCGTCTCAGTTCGATGCCGCGTTCGATACCGAAATCGTGAGATGCCACGGAGACTGAGACCCTACAGTTGGCTAGGCTGCGAATCCGACCCCGGAGGCGAACTCGAAGCCGCCCCAGTCCGAGCCGAGATCGGCCAACACCTCGTCGGTCCACAGCTCGTCGAGCATCCGTTCGTCCCCGGCCGCCCAGGCGCGCACGATCGCGTCCCAACGGCGGACGTTGACGCTGCGGTGCCCGGCCACGCCCGCACGCCGGTGCGGCTCGCGTACACCGGACTGGTCGTGCGGGTGCAGTTCCACCCGGGTGCCGCGGCCGCCGTTGTTCAGGCGACGGGTCAGCGACCGCGCCACGTTGCGCCGGCGCAGATCGCGGTACGCCGCGTCGATCCGGCGCAGGTTCGCCCGGTTGGGGGTCTGATCCTCGGCGAGCCAGGCCGCGAGGGTGCGCGGCGTGACGGCGATACCGGCGGTCTCCATAGCCTCGTAGCCGGCTCGCGAGGCGGTGAGGTAGCGCAGGCGTGCGGCGAGGCCGCGTTCGGTGTCGACGGGCGAGGTGACGCCGTCGGCGAGTTCGTCCAGCCGCTCGGCCGCCAGGGCGGAGGCGCGCATGCCGCGCATCCCGTATTTGCCGGGCTCCAGGGAGCGGTACGGCATACGCGGTCAGTTCCTCTCGGGCGAGGGGGCGGCGGGGTCGGTGGGGTCGGTGGGGTGGGCCGTCAACTCTTGTCCTTGGTCTGGAGAATGTACGTGTCCTTGATCTTGACGTCGCCCACCCCGCGGCCCTCGGCGAACACGGTGCGCCAGTCGCCGCCCGTGAGGTGGAGTTCGTCGGTGCCCATCACCCGCACCACGGCGAGGCCGCCCCGGTGGGCCTTGAAGGCCTTGACCCACAGGTTGGAGAACGCCTG
>NZ_JBVHLU010000197.1:0-9674 GCF_055558835.1 Embleya sp. NPDC025285 | reverse complement strand
CCGTGGGGGGCGGGTGCTCTCTTGGGTGGCGGAAAAGAGAAGAAAACACCACACCCCCCCCCCCCCCCCGAGCCGGCGACGAAGTCGCCCAACAAACAGCAACGCCTCACCCACGACTCCGGCCCCCCACCCCACGCCCCCACCCACGACCCCGGCCCGCCACCCCACGCCCTACCCACGACCCCGGCCCGCCACCCCACGCCCTACCCACGACCCACCCCCTCCCGAGCCGGCGACAAAGTCGCCCAACAGGCCGAGTGTTTTTTGCCGGACGGCGCGTGGCATTGTTCGGGAATGCTTCCCCTGGTCCATGCCATTCGTTACGTCACGCCGATGCGGGAGGGCGGTTCGCTGCCCGGCCTCGTAGAGGCCGACGATCTGGGCACCTATGTCGTGAAGTTCCGCAGCGCCGGACAGGGCGTCAAGGTGCTGGTCGCCGAGGTCGTGGTGGGCGAGCTCGCCCGCCGGCTCGGGCTGCCGGTGCCGGCCCTGGTGCGGGTCGAGGTGGACCCGGTGATCGTGCGCGGCGAGCCGGACCAGGAGGTCCAGGAACTGGTCCAGGCGAGTGCCGGGCTGAACCTGGGGATGGACTTCCTGCCGGGATCGGCCGACTTCACCCCGGCCACCTGGGAGCCGGACGCCGAACTGGCCGCGCGGGTGTTGTGGCTGGACGCGCTGACCTCGAACGTGGACCGTTCCTGGCGCAATCCGAACCTGCTCGTGTGGCACGGCCGGTTGTGGCTGATCGACCACGGCGCCGCGTTGTGGTTCCACCACGCGTGGCAGGCCGCCAAGGCGGCCGCGACGCGGCCGTTCGACGCCGCCGACCACGTGCTGGCCGCCCTCGGCGGTCCGGGCCTGCTCAAGGCGGACGCCGAGCTGGCCCCTCGGATCACCCGCGAGTTGCTCACCGAGGTGTTGGCCCTGGTCCCGGACGAGTGGCTGGATCCCGGTGACGCCGAGCGCGCGCTGGGCCTGGACAGCCCCGACGCGCTGCGTGAGGCGTACATCCGGCACCTGCTCGCCCGCGCCGCCGGTCCGCGCGCGTGGCTGCCGGAGATCGCGCCGGACGTGGTCGCGCGGCAGGGCGCGGCGCAGTCGTCGAACCGCCCGGATTGGCTCAAGTGATGACGATGAACGCGCAGCGGCAGTTCTTCGAGTACTCGATCATCCGCCTGGTGCCGCGCGTGGAGCGCGGGGAGTGTCTGAACGTCGGGGTCGCGCTGTACAGCCAGGCGTTCGGCTTCCTGGGCGCGCGCACCCATGTGGAGCAGTCCAGGTTGTGCGCCCTGGACCCGGACGCCGACGTGACCCAGGCGCGCGCGGTGCTCGCCGCGTGGGAGCTGGTGTGCGCGGGCAGCGAGGCGGCCGGCGCTCCGGGGGCCGAGCCGGTGGGTCGACGGTTCCGCTGGCTGACCGCCCCGCGCAGCACGATCGTCCAGCCCGGTCCGGTACACGGCGGCTTGACCGCGAATCCGGCGGCGGACCTGGACCGGCTCTTCGACCTGCTGGTGTTGTAGTGCGGCCGGCCGCCGCGCGCCGATCCGACGCGACGCGCGGTTGCCGGCGGCCGTTCTCTGTCCGTGCCGTGACCTGCTGCGCTACCGTGCCAAGCACCGGTTCGTTCCCGGGCTCCGAGGGTGGAGGCGACGATGATCAGTACGTACGGTCCACAAAGTCGGGGCATGGTGGTCTGCACACTCGTGCTGCTGACCATCCTGGGTTTGTACAGCGCCCTCTACGAAGCGGTCGCCTGGATGTGGCTGGTGTGGTCACTGATGGCGATCGTCACCGGTCTGCTGGTGGCCACCGACCGGGACGGGTGAAGCCCGGATCCGAACACTCGGGCGCCGGGTGCTCCGCGGCACCCGTGCCCGGCCGGCCCCTCAGGCGACCGTGAAGCCGTATTTCGCCCCCAGCCGCGTCAATGATCGCCGCCCCGGGATCCCGTCCGCGTCCGACCCGTTGTAGCCGAGCCTGCGCTGCCACTCCGCGTAGGCCCGCAGGGTCGCCGTCCCGTAGTGCCCGTCGGCCAGGTTCCGCGCGAGCAGCCCTTCCGCGACCAGGGCGTTCTCGACCATCCGGGTGCCCACGTAGGTGACCGGGGTGCCCTCGCGGCTCGGGTCGGACCGTGCCGCGGCGACCAGTTCGGCCAGGTCGACGGCCGGTCGCGGGGCGGGGATGTCGGGGACGGGGGTTCCGCCCGTGCCGGCCACGATGCCGGGGAAGACCCGGTCGTGGAACTGCCGCACGCGTGCGTCGCCGGGGCACGCGGTGCCGCTGATCGACCACTTGGCGAACAGCCGGTGATACCCGTAGCCCGGGTCGTCCCAGGCGCGGCAGATCCGCAGCGGCAGGTCGTGCCGCTCGTGCAGCCACACGCCCAGCCGGATCAGGCTGTCCATCTGGGCGTCGGTCCACGGGTCGGTGTGTTCCAGGTTGCTCGCGGTCTCCACGCTGACCGCGCCGGTGCCGTCGGATCGGCGGTTCGCCGACGCGTTGGCGTCCGCGCGGGTCTCGGTGCCGATGTACTGCCACAGGCCGCCGTCGTAGGCGCAGCCGAAGTGCGATTCGAGGTTGGTGGAATCGCGCCAGTACTCGTACATGCGCTGTCCCGACCACGGCGCGGCGATCGAGTGCAGGATGAACTGGGTGGGACGGATGGCGGGTTGCGCGTCGGATTCCGGCTGCAGCTCGCGCTTGGTGGCTCCGGGGTACCAGGCCATGGCGGTCTCCCTAAGTCGAGGTCGGGGGACGAAGTCGCGAATGACCATGGTCACGATGATTCGCCGGATTTTCCGTGATCTTCGGCAAACCCGGGCCAATCGCACCCAAGTCGGTGATAATGCCGCCCGACAACCCGCCGAACGTCACCGCGTCGGCCCGGCCCGGCCCACCCTCACGGCGCCACTCCGCGCATCGCCCGTCGGGCCGGTAGCACGCTCGCCGCGAGCGCGATCGCCAGGCATGTCACGATCGCGCAGGTCACCGGCGCCCACGGCACCACCAGGCGCACCGGCGTACCGAGCGCGCCCGCCAGTCCCGCCCGGATCCCGAGCAGCGACGGCACCGCGACCAGGCCGCCGAGCAGCACGCCCAGCACGACCACGAACGTGGTCTCCCCCGCGACCGTCCACAACACTTGGCGGCGGGTAGCCCCGGACAGGCGCAACACCCGGAAGTCGGCGACCCGGCCGGCGCCGGCCATGAGCAGCGTGTTGCCGACGGCCAGGGCGGTGTAGCCGGCGGTCGTCGCCACCAGCAGCAGGGTGAACACGTCGATCAGTCGGTCCTCTTCGGCATCGGCCCGCCGCGCGTACGCGGCGACCCCGATCTCCCGGACGCCCAGCGCGGTCGCCGCGGGGTCGCCGGGCACGATCGCCGGCCCGCCGGTGCGATGGACCACCTCGGTCAGCGCGTCCGGGTCGTGTGCGCGCAGCGTGTCCCGGGCGAGTAGTACGCCGTGCGAATCCGCGCGGTCGTCGAGCACCGCGACGATCCGCAACACCCGCGTACGCCCGTCCGCGAAGGTGAACTCCGCTTCTTGAGACGGGGGTTGCCCCAGTGCCGCCAGCGTCGAGGCGGTCACCGCGACGGTGTCGGGGCCGACCAGGTCGGCGAGTGTGCCGCGGACGGGGTCGAGCCGGTCGTGTGTGCGGGCGAAGGCGTGCGGGTCGATGCCGGCCGCGTCGACGGCAAGCCGGGCCGGGCCCGCGTACACGGTGCTCGCGAGCAGCGCGCTGCCGGTCACCCCCGCCACCGCGGCGTCGGACAGACCCGGCGTACCGCTCGCGACCACCGCGCCGCTCGCCCGCGTGGTCGCGCTCGCGTGGTCGGCGAACGCCTCGGCGCCGGTACGGGTGTTGCCGGTGATCAGCACCACGAAGGCGATCGTGGCCAGCACCGGCGCGACGGTGGAGGCGGTGCGGCCCACGGCGGCGCAGGCGCTCTCCCGCACCAGCAGCGCGCCCGCGCCCACTCGGCGGGCGAACGGGCGGGTGAGCGCGCGGGCCAGCGGGGCCACGAACACCGGGGCGAGCAGGGTCGCGCCGCTGATCGAGGCGACCGCGGTGGCCAAGGCCCAGGTGATCATCTCGGTCGGCGCCGCGAACGCGCTCGCGAGCGCGCAACCGCCGCCCAGGGCCACGCTCGCGATGCCCGCGATCCGGCGGACCCTGCCGATCGGCCGTTCGTCGACGACCGCCTCGCGCAGCGCCTCCAGCGGATCGATCCGCGCGGCCCGTCGGGACGCGGACCACACGGCGACCAGCGCCGTGCCCACTCCCACCACGAACACCGCGGCCGGGATCCAGGTCCGGACCCGGATCGTGAACCCGGCCGGTTCGAAGCCGGTGTCCACCAGCATCCCGGTCACCGCGGGTGCGCCGAGCACACCGATCAGCACGCCGGTGGCCGAACCGAGCGCGCCGAGCAGGAGCGCCTCGGCGTACAGCGCGCGTCGCACCTGTCCGGGGTCGGCGCCGATGACCCGCAGCAGGGCGAGTTCGCGACGCCGCGTGTTCACGCCGAAGGCGAACGTGCCCGCGACCACCAGGATCGTGACGAAGCCCGCGAGCCCGGCCATCGTGATGATCACCTGGGCACCGATCCACGACGTGCGGCGGGCCGAGGCCGGCGCCAGGTCGCGCCGATCCGCGCCGGTGAGCACGCGCGCGTCGGTGCGCGCCAGGGCCCGCGCGGCGGCGGCCACCGCCCGCGGGTCGGCGCCGTCGGTCAGTTGCACGCCCAGCACCCGCACACCGGGGGCCAACTCCCGGGCGCGCTCGTCGGTGACGTAGTAGCCGGGCCCGCGCACCGTGCCGCTGACGGTGTACGCGGCGGGCCCGCTCGCGGTCAACACCGTGATCGACTCGCCCGGGCGCGGCCCCAGTTCGGCGTCCACGGCGATCTCGTCGGCGCGGCGCGGGGCGTGTCCGGCGACCAGCGGAGCCGGCGCGAGCGTCGTGCTCGACCATCCCCGGCCCATGCGTTCGTCCCCGTCCCGCCCGCCCACCGGTCGGCCGCCCGACACGGCCTGCGCGTAGAAGGGCCGGTCCGCGACCACCTCCCGCACACCCGGGATCGCGGCCAGTTCGCGCACGAGTTGCCCGGTGCGCTCGGGCGACCAGGGCACCGGTTCGGCGAACTCGCCGTCGCGGTCCGTGCCGTGCGCGCTGTGCAGGAGCACGGGTGTGCCGGCGTAGCGCTCGGGCACCGGTGTGCCGCCGGTGAGTTGGATCAGCGCGCTCGCGGTGAGGATCGCGATGCCCAGGACCAGCGCGAGCAGCGAGCCCAGGAGCGCGGTGCCGCGTTCGCGCAGTGTGGCCAGGGTGTTCACGCCCGCACCTCCGCCGCGGCCGCGCGGGCGGCGATCGTCTCCGGGTCGGTGCGCCGCGTGAGTTCGTCGACCACCCGACCGTCGGCCAGGAGCACCACCCGGTCCGCCCAGGACGCGGCGGCCGGGTCGTGGGTGACCATGACCACGCTGTGGCCGTGCTCGTCGACCAGCGAGCGCAGCAGGCCCAGCACGGTGCGCGACGCGCTGCTGTCCAGCGCCCCGGTGGGTTCGTCGGCGAACAGCACGGCGGGCCTGGTGATCAGGGCGCGGGCGATCGCCACGCGTTGCTGCTGGCCGCCGGAGAGTCGATCGGGCCGGTGGCGGGCCCGATCGGCCAGCCCCACGGCGGCCAGGGCGCGGGCCACCGCGTCCGGGTCGGCCCGGCGCCCGGCCAGTCGCAGCGGGAGCGCGACGTTCTGCTCCGCGGTGAGCGCGGAGACCAGGTTCAGCGCTTGGAAGACGAAGCCGATGTGCTCGCGGCGCAGGTGGGCCAGCGCTCGCTCGTCCAGGTCGCGGGTGATCGTGCCGGCGATGGTGACCAGGCCGGAGGTGGGCCGGTCCAGGCCCGAGGCGCAGTGCAGCAGGGTGGACTTGCCGGAGCCGGAGGCGCCCATCACGGCGGTCATCGTGCCCGCGGCGATGTCCAGGTCGATCCCGTCGAGCGCGGCGACCGGGTGTCCGCCGGTGTGGAACACCCGGGTGACGTCGCGAAGCCGCACCACGACGGCGTCCGCGTGCGCCGCGGAAGGGCGTTCGACGGACGGGCGTTCGACGAACGGGCCGTCGGCGGGCGGGCGGTCGGCGGTCACGCGATCGGCGGGATCCGGGCGATCGCCCGGCGCGGCGCCGGCGGGGTGTGCGGAGGGGTCCGGAAAGTGGCGCGGCACGGCGCCGGGTCGGTTCGTCACGACGTCGAGTCAAGGCGCCGGGTGGGGGTCGGCGCATTGGTGCCGGCACTGGTTCGAACACTCCACCTGGCACTACCGACAGCGGCCCGGGTGCCGGCTACGGTCGAGCGGTGATTCCTCGCAATGTGTTGGAGGCGCTGACCGCGCGCCCGGTGGGCTTCCTGTCCTCGGCCTGGCCGTGGCGTTCGATCGGGTACCTGCTGGCGGGCGGGGTGCCCGGAGTCGCGGGCGGCGTCGCGGCGGGTGGGATCGCCGCGTCCTGGAACCGGATCGGGCCGGTCGCGGCGGTGGTCTGCGCGGGCCTGGTGCTCACGGTGCTGGTCGCGCTCGCGGGGCCGTTCGAACGGCGCCGGTTGCGCCTGGTGGCGCCGGACGCGCGGCCGGCCCGGTCCTCGTTGCGGGAGCCGGCCGGGTGGCGCGAGCTGGGGTGGGGGGCGTTGTCGGTGCTCACCCTGGGGTGGGTGGATCTGGCGGTGTTGTTCGTCGCGGTGGGGATTCCCGGTGTGCTGCTCAGCGCGCCGTGGCAACCCTCCGCGACGCCCTGGGCGTCGGTGGGCGGGGTGCTCGCGGGGCTGGTGCTGCTGCCCGTCGCGGCGTATCCGATCGCGGCGTGGGCGGGGGCGCGTTCGGCGGTCGCGATCGCGGTGCTGGGCTCGCGGGACGCCGAGTTGACCGAGGTACGCCGCTCCCGGGCCCGCCTGGTGGACGCGTTCGAGGCCGAGCAGCGGCGGATCGAGCGGGACCTGCACGACGGCGCGCAGCAGCGCCTGGTGGCGTTGACGATGAAGCTCGGGCTGGCCGCGTTGGACCTGCCGCCCGACTCGCGGGCGGCCCGGGAGGTGGCCGAGGCGCACACCATGGCCCGCGAGGCGCTGGCGGAGTTGCGCGAGTTGATCCGGGGAGTGCATCCGCAGGTGCTGACCGAGCGCGGGTTGCCCGCCGCGATTCGCGATGTCGCGGGGCGCTCGCCGGTGCCGGTGGATACCGACGTCCAGGTGTCGCGGCTGCCCGCCTCGGTGGAGGTGGCCGCGTACTTCGCGGTGTGCGAGGCGCTCGCGAACGCGGCGAGGCACAGCGGCGCCGAGCGCTGCCGGGTGCATGGGCGGATCCAGGACGAGGTGCTGGTCCTGGAGGTCGCGGACGACGGGCGCGGCGGCGCGGACCCGGCCGCGGGTTCGGGTCTGACGGGGCTGGCCGACCGGGTCGCGGCGGTGGATGGTCGGATGTTGTTGTCGAGTCCGATCGGCGGGCCGACCCTGGTGCGAGTGGAGATACCGTGCGGCGTTTGCGAGTGGTGATCGCGGAGGACGCGGTATTGCTGCGCGAGGGCCTGGTGGGCCTGTTGGAGCGGTTCGGGCACGAGGTGCCGGCGGCCGTGGGCGATGGTCCCTCGCTGGTGGCTGCGGTGCGCGCGCACGCCCCGGACGTGGTGATCGCCGATGTCCGGATGCCGCCGGACTTCACCGACGAGGGCCTGCGAGCCATCCGCGAGCTCCAGCGGGTGCGGCCGGACCTGGCGGTGCTGGTGCTGAGCCAGTACGTCGAACAAACGTTCGCCGACGAACTCCTCGACGCGCGCGACGGGGTGGGTACGGGCTACCTGCTCAAGGATCGCATCGGCGATGTGACCGAATTCATGGCCGCCCTAGAGCGGGTCGCAGACGGCGGGATGGTGGTCGATCCCGAGGTGATCCGCCAACTGTTGGCCCGGCGGCGCGATCCGCTCGCCAAGGTCACGCCGCGCGAGCGCGAGGTGCTTGCGCTGATGGCCGAAGGACGCTCCAATGCGGCTGTGGCCCGGGCCCTGGTGGTCAGCGAGGCGGCGGTGTCCAAGCACATCGCGAGCATCCTGACCAAGCTGAATCTGCCGCCTGCGGCCGACGATCATCGACGGGTATTGGCCGTTCTGGCGTATTTGCGGGGCTGAGCCGGTTACCGGTCGGTTGTCGGGTCTCCACAAGTAATAGGACGTCCTCTTTATCGGTGTCGATACCCCCGGACCGGCCTTTCCCTGACAGCGTTGCGGATCAAGTGGCCCGCACGCGAGCGCGAGTGGGTCACCCGTGTCGTGTTTCCACAATTCTTCGACAGAGCTGGGGTGCGTTCTATGACGCTCGGCAAGACCGATGTGGTGGTCACCGGGATGGGTGCGACCACGCCTTTGGGCGGGGACGTGCCGTCCACGTGGGCGGCCCTCCTCGCGGGCGAGTCGGGAATCGAAACCCTGGCCGATCCGTGGGCGGCCGACCTGCCGGTGCGGATCGCCGGACGGATGCGGGTCTGCCCCGAGACGGTACTGGACCGGGTCCGCGCCCGGCGCCTGGACCGATGTCAGCAGGCCGCGCTCGTGGCGGCACGCGAGGCGTGGGCGGACGCGGGTGCGCCGACGGTCGAGCCGGAACGGTTCGCCGTGGTGGTGGGCACCGGCATGGGCGGTGCGATGACGATGCTCGCGCAGCACGACGTACTGGCCGCGTCCGGCGTGCGCCGGGTGTCCCCGCACACCGTGCCGATGTTGATGCCCAACGGGCCGGCCGCGCAGGTAAGCATGGAACTGGGTGCCCGGGCGGGCGCGTACACCCCGGTCAGCGCGTGCGCGTCGGGCTCGGAGGCGATCGCGTACGGCCTGGACCTGATCCGGCTCGGTCGCGCCGACGTGGTGGTCGCCGGCGGCGCCGAGGCGACGATAGGCGCGTTGCCGATCGCGGGCTTCGCGCAGGCCCGCGCGCTGTCCACCTACGAGGGGGACCCCGCCGCCGCGTCGCGTCCGTTCGACGCCGGGCGGAACGGGTTCGTGATGAGCGAGGGCGCCGCGCTGGTGGTCCTGGAGCGGGCCGACTTCGCGGCGGCGCGCGGCGCGTTCGTGCACGCGTACCTGGCCGGCGCGGGGGTCACCTCGGACGCCAACCACATCACCGCCGGGTACGGGCCAGGCCAGGTCCGCGCGTTGCGGATGGCGATGGCCGAGGCGGGCGTCACCGGCGCGGACGTGGACCACATCCAGGCGCACGCCACCTCGACGCCGGGCGGCGACGCGCTGGAGGCCGCCTCGATCACCGAGGCGATCGGTACGCACGCGGCGGTCACCGCGATCAAGTCGATGCTCGGTCACCTGTGCGGCGGGGCCGGCGCGATCGCCGCGGTCGCCGCGGTGGCGTCGCTGCGCGACGGGGTCGTCCCGGCCACCATCAACCTCGACTCCCAGGATCCCGACATCGACCTCGACGTGGTCGCCAAGGAACCCCGGGTGGGCCCCCTGAACGTGGCCGTCGCCAACGCCTTCGGCTTCGGCGGCCACAACGCGGCCCTGGTCTTCACCTCGGCCAACTAGGACCAACGCCGTTCAGTTAGGTGCGGGCGCGGGTTTGTCAAGGCCGGCAAACAGAGCAGCGGAGCTGCCGTAGAAGAGGTCTGTCACTCCAAGACAT
>NZ_JBVHLU010000196.1:0-9680 GCF_055558835.1 Embleya sp. NPDC025285 | reverse complement strand
GGTGGGCGGCCGGCTTGTCGGGTGCTTTGGCGTGTGGTGAGCGGGAGACGGCGGTGCGTGGTGGCGTGGTGTTGGTGCCGCGTCTGGTTCGGCACACGGTCGGTTCGGCCGGCGGGGGGATGTCGTTCGGTGCGGGCACGGTCCTGATCACCGGTGGTACGGGGACGTTGGGTGGGTTGGTGGCCCGTCGTCTGGTGACCGACCACGGCGTCCGCAGCCTGGTGTTGCTCAGTCGACAGGGCGAACGGGCTCCTGGGGCAGGCGAATTGACGGAGGAGCTGACGGCGCTGGGCGCGTCGGTGGTCGTGGCGGCGTGTGACGCGGCGGATCGAAACGCGCTCACAGGCGTACTGGGGAATCTCCAGGGCCCGTTGACCGGTGTGGTGCATGCCGCCGGGCTCCTGGACGACGGTCTGGTCGAGGCGTTGACCGAGGACCGGTTGCACAGTGTGCTGCGCGCCAAGGTCGACGGCGCGGTGAACCTGCACGAACTGACCCGCGATCTCGACCTCTCCGCCTTCGTCCTCTTCTCCTCCGCCGCGGGCATCCTGGGCGGTCCGGGGCAGGCGAACTACGCGGCGGCGAACACATATCTCGACGCCCTCGCCCACGTCCGCCGCGCCAATGGGCTCCCCACCGTCTCGATGGCCTGGGGCTTCTGGGCCACGGCCAGCGCGATGACCGGGCACCTGGACAACGGCGACACGGCCCGCCTGGCCCGAACCGGGATCGTGCCGCTCACCGAGGAACAGGGTCTCGCGCTCTTCGATGCCGCACTCGCGCCGTCGACCGGCGCCCTGACCGTACCGATCCGCCTCGACGCCGCCGCGCTGCGCACCCAGGCCGCCGCCGGGCTGTTGCCGCCGCTGTTGAGCGGCCTGGTCCGCGCGGCCAGGCGCCGCATCGACGCTCCTGTCGGCGGGGACGACCAAGAGGCATCCGCTCTCGCCCGCCGGATCGCGGCTCTGCCGCCCGTCGAACAGGAGCGCGAGTTGGTCGAGTTGGTGCGCCGAGTCGTCGCCGCCGTGTTGGGTCACGAGTCGGGGGAGGCGGTGGGCGCGGGGCGGGCGTTCAAGGATCTCGGGTTCGATTCGATGTTGGCGGTGGATCTGCGGAACCGGTTGAGTGCGGTGACGGGTCTGCGGTTGCCGGCGACGTTGGTCTTCGACCATCCGACTCCGGCGGCGATCGCCGGCTTCGTGCGGGGGGAGTTGCTCGGTTCCGACGCTGTCGTCGTGAGCCCGTCGTCCGTTACCGCGGCGGTCGACGGTGATCCCGTGGTGATCGTGGGGATGGCATGCCGTTACCCGGGCGGGGTCGCCTCGCCGGAAGACCTGTGGGACCTCGTCGCATCGGGACGGGACGCGATCTCCGGGTTCCCCGACGACCGGGGCTGGGACCTGGAGAACCTGTACGACCCCGACCCCGCGGCCTCGGGGAAGAGCTACGCCTCCGAGGGTGGATTCCTCTACGACGCAGGGCAGTTCGACGCCGGGTTCTTCGGGATCTCGCCGCGTGAGGCGTTGGCGATGGATCCGCAGCAGCGGTTGCTTCTGGAGACGTCGTGGGAGGCGTTCGAGCGGGCCGGGATCGACCCGGCCGGGTTGAGGGGCAGCCAGACCGGCGTCTTCGCCGGCGTCATGTACCACGACTACGCGGCCCGTCTCGCCGACGTTCCCGAGGAAGTGGAGGGCTACCTCGGCACCGGCTCGTCGGCGAGCGTGGTGTCGGGCCGGGTCGCGTACACCTTCGGGTTCGAGGGCCCGGCGGTGACCGTCGACACGGCGTGCTCGTCGTCGTTGGTGGCGCTGCACCTGGCCGGTCAGGCGCTGCGCAGCGGCGAGTGCTCGATGGCCCTCGTCGGCGGGGTCACCGTGATGACCAACCCGGGCCTGTTCGTCGAGTTCAGCCGTCAGCGCGGAATGTCGCCGGACGGGCGCTGCAAGGCGTTCTCGGCCGCCGCGGACGGCACGGGCTGGTCCGAGGGTGTCGGGGTCCTGCTGGTGGAGCGGCAGTCGGACGCCGTACGCAACGGCCATCGCGTCCTTGCCGTCGTGCGCGGAACCGCGGTCAACCAGGACGGCGCCAGCAACGGTCTCACCGCGCCCAACGGCCCGTCCCAACAACGCGTCATCCAGCAGGCCCTGGCCAATGCGGGTCTCGGTCGGCAGGACGTGGACTCGGTGGAAGGCCACGGCACCGGTACGACACTGGGTGACCCGATCGAGGCGCAGGCGATCATCGCCACGTATGGCCAGGACCGTACCGACGAACGTCCGCTCTACCTCGGGTCGTTGAAGTCGAACATCGGTCACGCGCAAGCCGCCGCCGGCGTGGCGGGCGTGATCAAGATGGTGATGGCGATGCGTGCGGGCGTGTTGCCGCAGACGCTGCACGTCGATGAGCCTTCCCCGCACGTGGACTGGTCGGCGGGTGCGGTCGAGCTGCTCACCGAAGCCCGCGCGTGGCCCGATACGGGCCGTCCCCGCCGGGCCGGTGTGTCGTCCTTCGGCGCCAGTGGGACCAACGCGCACGTCGTTTTGGAGCAGGGACCCGAACCGGTGCCCGCTGCCGGGCGCGGAGGACCCACGGCCCCGGAGCGCGTCCTGCCCTGGCTGTTGTCCGCCCGGACGAAGGAGGCCCTCGCCGGTCAGGCGCTGCGCCTCGCCGCTGTGGTGCGTGGTGACGACGCGCTCGGAACGGCTGACATCGGGCACGCCCTGGCGACATCCCGCGCGGTGTTCGAGGAGCGTGCCGTCGTCGTCGGGCGCGGCCGTGACGAGCTGCTGGCCGGGCTCGACGCGCTCGCCGAGGACTGGCCAGCGTCCGGCCTGGTGGTGGGTTCGGCCCGCTCCGATTCCCGGGTGGCGTTCTTGTTCACCGGCCAGGGCAGCCAGCGGATGGGAATGGGCCGCGAGCTGTACGAGGCGTTCCCGGTCTTCGCCGAGGCGTTCGACACCGTGGTGTTCGAACTCGACCGGCAGCTGTCCGGGCATGCGGCCTACTCGGTGCGCGATGTCGTGTTCGGAGCCGACGGCACGGAGGGCTTGCTGAACGAGACGGTCTTCACCCAGGCGGGTCTGTTCGCCCTCGAAGTCGCCGTCTACCGGCTCGCCGAGTCGTTCGGGGTGCGACCCGACTACCTGCTGGGCCACTCGATCGGCGAACTCGCCGCCGCCCACGTCGCGGGCCTCTGGTCGCTGCCGGACGCGGCGGTCGTGGTGGCCGCCCGCGGCCGGCTGATGCACGCGCTGCCCGCCGGCGGCGCGATGGTCGCCGTCTCGGTCTCCGAACAGGAGGCGCTGGACGGCCTGGCCGCCGCGGAACGGGACGACGAGCGCGGGAGCGTGACCGTGGCTGCGGTCAACGGCCCGACCTCGGTGGTCCTGTCCGGCGACGAGGAGCCGGTGTCGCGGGCCGCCGCCCGATTCGCGTTGGCGGGGCACAAGACGCGGCGGCTCCAGGTCAGCCACGCGTTCCACTCGGCGCGGATGGAACCGATGCTGGCGGAGTTCCGGCAGGTCTTGGCCACCGTCACCTTCGGTGCGACCACCGTGCCGCTGGTCTCCAACCTGTCCGGCGCGATCGCCGAGCCCGACGAACTGCGCACCCCCGAGTATTGGGTGCGGCAGGTGCGCGAGGCGGTGCGATTCGCCGATGGCGTGGCGGCACTCGACGCCGAGGGCGTCACGGCCTTTCTCGAACTGGGCCCGGAAGGCGTGCTGACCGCGATGGTGCGCGACTGCCTGGACGCGGGCACCGACGTCACCGCCGTACCGGTACTGCGCCGCGAACGCCCCGAGGTGGAGACGACCGTCGGCGCGCTGGGCGTTGTGCACGTGGCGGGCGTGCCCGTGCGGTGGTCGGCTCTCTTCACGGCGACGGGAGCCGGCGTGGGAACCGGAACGGAAGCCGGAGCCGGAACCGGAGGGCAAACGGGAGTGCGAACGGCGACCGCGAGCGTGGAACTGCCGACGTACGCCTTCCAGCGCCGGCGCTACTGGCTCGACAGCGCCTCTGCCCCGCACACGGACGCCACCGACCTCGGACTCGCCTCCGGCCGGCACCCGCTGGTCGGCGCGGCGGTTCGGCTCGCCGGCACCGACCAGGTCGTGCTCACCGGGCGGCTCTCGCTGTGTACCCACCCCTGGCTCGCGGATCACGCGGTCGCCGGCACCGTCCTGCTGCCCGGCTCGGCACTCGCCGAACTGGCCGTGCACGCCGCCGACACCGTCGGCTGCGCCCGGGTCGCCGAACTGACCCTGGAGGCACCGCTCGTGCTGCCCGAACGGGCAGGCGTACAGATGCAGGTCGCGATCGGCGGCGTGCAGGGCGACGGTAGCCGCAGTGTCGAGCTGTACTCCCGGCCGGAGGACGACGCCAACGCCGATCCCGGCGACGGGGCGGTCTGGACCCGGCACGCGACCGGCACGCTGGCCGCAGCGGCCGATCCGGGCGCCGACGCCCCGGACCTCGACTTCGACCTCGCCGCGTGGCCACCGGCCGGGGCCCGGCCCGTGGAACTGGACGGCTTCTACCCGCACCTGGCCGAGAGCGGATATGGCTACGGCCCGGCGTTCCGGGGCCTGCGCGCCGCGTGGCGCCTCGGCGACGAGGTGTACGCCGAAGTCGCGCTCCCCGACGAACTCGCCAATTCCGCAGGCCGATTCGGCCTGCACCCGGCGCTGCTCGACGCGGCCCTGCACGCCGCGAAACTCACCGGCGCGGGCGTCGAGGACGGTCTCGTCCGGTTGCCGTTCGCCTGGACCGACGTGGTCCTGTCGGCCACCGGCGCCTCGGCGCTACGACTGCGGCTGTCCGTCGCCGGCCCCGAGCGGCTCGCCATCCAGGCCGCCGACGGAGCCGGCCGTCCGGTGCTCGCCGTCGGGCAGTTGGCGCTGCGTACCGTCTCTCCCGAGCAACTCGGCGCCGTGCGCGAGGACACGGGCGGGGCCCTCTACCGGATGAGCTGGGTGCCGGTCGACGTGACCGCGGTGCCCGCGGGTTCCATCGACCCCGGCGAGCCGACCATTCTCGACTGCGTGCCCTCCGCGGCCACGGACCGCGACGGGCTCGCGGACTCGGTGTCGGCGACAACCGCCGCTGTACTGGCGGGGGTTCAGCAGTTGCTCGCGGGTGAGGGCGGTCCGGAACCGCTGGTCGTGGTGACGCATGGCGCGGTGGCTGCGGCGGCCGGCGACACGGTGCCGGATCTCGCACATGCGTCCGTGTGGGGGTTGGTGCGTTCGGCCCAGAGCGAGCACCCCGGCAGGTTGATGCTGGTGGACACGGACGACAGTCCCGAGTCCGCGATGCTGCTCCGAGCCGCCGTGCGCAGCGGCGAACCGCAGTCGGCGCTCCGCGACGGACAGGCGCTGGTACCCCGACTGGTCCGCTCCGGCCCGACCGGCCGCGATGGCGGCGCCCTGGTCCCGCCGCGCGGCGACTGGGCCTTGCGCACCAGGGGCACCGGCACCCTGGAGGGCCTGGCCCTTCTTCCCCCCGACGACACCGCACAACGGCCGCTCGGCGAGCACGAGATCCGGATCGCCATCCGGGCGGCCGGTCTCAACTTCCGGGACGTGTTGCTCGCGTTGGGTGTGTATCCGGGTGCCGCGTCGATGGGCGGCGAAGGTGCCGGTGTGGTCACCGAGGTGGGCGCTGCGGTCGCCGAACTCGCGGTCGGTGAGTCGGTGTTCGGGCTCTTCCCGGACGCGTTCGGGCCGCACGCCGTCGCCGACCACCGGATGGTGACGAAGCTGCCGGACGAGTGGTCGTTCGAGCGGGCGGCGTCGGTGCCGGTGGTGTTTTTGACGGCGTATCACGGCTTGGTGGAGTTGGGTGGTCTGCGGGCCGGTGAGTCGGTGTTGGTTCATGCCGGTGGGGGTGGGGTGGGGATGGCGGCGGTGCAGATCGCGCGTCATCTGGGTGCCGAGGTGTTCGCGACGGCGAGTGAGGGCAAGTGGGAGACGTTGCGGTCGCTCGGTGTGGACGACGCGCACATCGCCGATTCCCGCACGCTCGACTTCGAGGAGCACATCCGTACGGCCACCGGTGGGCGTGGTGTGGATGTGGTGTTGAACTCTCTCGCGGGTGAGTTCGTGGACGCCTCGCTGCGGCTCCTGGCCGACGGTGGCCGGTTGTTGGAGATGGGCAAGACCGACATCCGTGACCCGGACGCGGTGCACACCGCCCACCCGGGCACCACGTATCGCCCGTACGACCTGATGACGGTCGCCCCGGAGCACATCCGGGCGCTCTTCGCCCAGTTGATGCCGCTGTTCGGATCAGGCGTGCTGGCGCCGGTTCCGGTGCGGTCGTGGGATGTGCGGCGGGCGCCGGAGGCGTTCCGGTTCATGGCGCAGGCCAGGCACACCGGGAAGCTCGTACTGCGGATGCCGGTGCCGCTCGATCCGGGTGGGACCGTCCTGATCACCGGCGGCACGGGCACCCTGGGGGGCCTGGTGGCCCGCCATCTGGTCACCCGACACGGCGTGCGCAACCTCGTACTGGCGAGCCGGCGCGGCCCCGATGCCCCCGAGGCGGACGCGCTGGTGGCGGAGTTGATCGACCTCGGCGCCGAAGTCGCGGTCGAGGCGTGCGACGCGGCCGATCGGGAAGCCCTCGCCGCGGTCCTGGCGCGGATCCCCGTCGGCGCGCCGCTCACGGCGGTTGTCCATGCCACCGGTGTCCTGGACGACGGCCTGATCGAGTCGATGACCCCGGAGCGTCTGGAGCGGGTACTGCGATCCAAGGTCGACGGCGCGGTCAACCTGCACGAACTCACCGCCGAGCACGACCTCTCCGCCTTCGTTCTCTTCTCCTCGATCGCCGGCATGCTGGGTGGCCCGGGGCAGGCCAACTACGCAGCGGCGAACGCCTTCCTGGACGCGCTGGCCGTCCGCAGGCAGGCCGCCGACCTCCCCGGCACCTCCGTGGCGTGGGGGCTGTGGGCGGCCACGAGTGGCATGACTGGGCAACTCGGCCGGCAGGACCTCGCCAGGATGCACCGCTCCGGCATCGCCGCGATGACGGCCGAACAGGGCCTCGGGCTGCTCGACGCGGCCCTGAACGTCGCCGAGGCGAATCCGGCCGCGGTTCGATTCGACCTCGGTGCGCTGCGGAAGGCGGCCGAGTCCGGTGACCTGCCCGCGCCTCTGCACGGCCTGGTGCGCGCGCCGCTGCGTCGGGCCGCCGCGTCCGCCGGACCCGCGGAGTCGTCGACGCTCGCCCGGCAGTTGGGGGGGCGGTCCGAGGCGGAGCAGGAGCGCATCCTGGTCGACCTCGTCCGCGGCCACTGCGCCGCGGTGCTCGGGCACGCCTCGATGGAGGCGATCTCGTCCGAGCGCGGCTTCCTGGAGTCCGGCTTCGACTCGCTCACCGCAGTCGAACTGCGCAACCGACTCGGCACCGCCACCGGGCTGGGACTGCCCGCCACGGTGATCTTCGACTGCCCGACCCCACAGGCACTGGCCCGGTACCTCAAGGACGGGCTGGGCCTGGTGCGGGAAGTGGACCCGGTGGCACCACTGGTCGGCGAGATCGACCGGCTCGAAGCGGCGCTCGCCGCCTCGCTCCCGGGCCCGGGCGAGGACCGGGCCGCGGTGCTGCGCCGGCTCCAGACGCTGCTGTGGCGGTTCGAGGAAGTACCGGACGAGGCGGCACCCGCCGCCGCCGGCGACGACCGGCCGGGCGGCTTGAACGCCGCGACCGACGACGAGATGTTCACCCTGCTCGACAAGGAGTTGGGGCTCGACTGACCCTGCGGCCGGCCGCACCCGTCGGCCGCCGACCGATCCGGACCCCTCCGCCCTCTGGAAAGCGTGGACGATGAACGACACCGACACGGAGCAGAAACTCCGCGACTACCTCAAGCGCGCGGCCGAGGAGCTCCAGCAGACCAGGCGGCGGCTGGCCGCCGTCGAGGCGCGCGGCCGGCAACCGATCGCCATCGTGGCCATGTCCTGCCGTTTTCCCGGAGGAGTTCGCTCGCCCGAGGATCTGTGGCGGCTGGTGGGGGCCGAGGCCGACGTGATCTCCGACTTCCCGACCGACCGGGGGTGGGATGTCGAGGGGCTCTACGACCCGGACCCGAACGCGACCGGCAAGAGCTATGTGCGCCAGGCCGGTTTCGTCCACGACGCGGCCGACTTCGACGCGGAGTTCTTCGGTATCTCGCCGCGCGAGGCGCTCGCGATGGACCCGCAGCAGCGCCTGCTCCTGGAGACGTCGTGGGAGGCGTTCGAGCGGGCGGGGATCGATCCGGCCACGCTCAAGGGCAGCCGTACCGGTGTCTTCGTCGGGGCCGGCGCGACCCGCTACATCGAGAACCTGAGCGACCTGCCACCGGCCGTCGAAGGCTACTCGATGACCGGGAACGTCGCCGGCGTGCTGTCCGGCCGGCTCTCCTACACCTATGGGTTCGAGGGGCCGGCGATAACCGTGGACACGGCGTGCTCGTCCTCGCTGGTCGCGCTGCACCTGGCCGCGCAGGCCCTGCGACAGGAGGAGTGCTCCTTCGCGCTGGTCGGCGGGGTGACGGTGATGTCGGACCCGGCCCTGTTCGTCGAGTTCAGCCGGCAGCGCGGCCTCGCGGTCGACGGGCGCTGCAAGGCGTTCGCCGCCGCGGCCGACGGCACCGGCTGGTCCGAGGGTGTGGGCGTGGTGCTGGTCGAGCGGCTGGCCGACGCGCGGCGCAACGGCCACCAGGTGCTCGCCGTGCTGCGTGGCAGCGCGGTCAACCAGGACGGGACCAGCAGTGGGCTGACCGCCCCCAGTGGCCCTTCGCAGCAGCGGGTGATCCGTCAGGCGCTGGAGAACGCCCGGCTGACGGCGGATCAGGTGGACGCGGTGGAGGCGCACGGCACCGGCACCGCACTCGGCGACCCGATCGAGGCGCAGGCGCTGTTGGCCACGTACGGCCGGGACCGCGACCCGGCGCTGCCGCTGTGGCTCGGTGCGCTCAAGTCCAACCTGGGCCATTCGGCCGCCGCTTCGGGTGTGGCGGGGCTGATCAAGATGGTGATGGCGATGCGGCACGGCATCCTGCCCAGGACGTTGCACGTCGATGCGCCGACGCAGCACGTGGACTGGACGGCGGGCGCGGTCGAGTTGCTGACCGAGGCCCGTTTGTGGCCGGAGACCGGCCGGCCGCGCCGTGCGGCCGTCTCCTCCTTCGGGATCAGCGGTACGAACGCGCATGTCGTGATCGAGCAGGCCGCGCCCGCCGAGGAGGCGCCCCGAGCCGAAGGCGACGGCGGGTCCGCGGGTGGGGTCGAAGCGGCGGTGTCCGAAGCGGCGCCCGGCCTCCTACCCTGGCTCGTCTCCGCCCGCTCCGAACCCGGACTGCGCGCGCAGGCCCGCCGTCTGCTGGACCACATCCGGGCGCACCCCGACCTCACCCCGCTCGACCTCGCCTACTCGCTCGCCGCGACCCGCTCGGCGCTGGACGTCCGCGGCGCCGTCCTCGGCGCGGACCGCGCGGAACTCCTCGCCGGACTCGCCTCTTTGGCCGAGGGCGCTCCCGGTCCGGGAGTTCGGCAGGGCAGCGTGCGCGCCGACGGTCGGCTGGCGTTGTTGTTCAGCGGGCAGGGGAGTCAGCGGGTCGGGATGGGGCGTGAGCTGCACGATCGCTTCCCGGTGTTCGCGGAGGCGTTCGATGCCGCTGTTGTCGAGTTGGA